>JBHHXV010000040.1:0-12714 GCA_046757225.1 bacterium | reverse complement strand
TGGCCTTCCTGATCGGGGGGCCGGTAACCGCTATCCCGGCCATGACCCTGCTGTGGGCCATGTTTAAAAAACGGGTGTTCGTCCTTTACATGGTTATCAGCGTTCTGGGAACGATCTTTCTGGCATACATGTATAATTCCCTGGTTTTTGCCGATTACGTGGATTCCAGTAATCCGGTACTGACTAATATCGCTTATCTCCCCAATGGCAGAGCCTCCGTAATAACCAGGGAACTGGGGTTCTTCGATGTGGGGGTGGCCCATGAACATGAGGGAGAGACCCCGGAAGAGCATAAAGAACACCAGGAAAAAGAGCAGGAGGGTGCCCAACGCTTTATCCAGATTGCCGCCAATCCGGGAGCGAATAACCTGATAGCGGTCTACGACAATTATATCTCCGGTGAGACCGGGATAGTATTTGATGCCGGCTTTGCCAGGATTTCCAACCGGAACAAGGATTCACGGGAAGCACGGAAATATATCGTCAATATCGCCAACTGGTTGAACAGCACCAGCGATTCGGAAATCAAGAACATCCTGGTTTATAATACTTATACTCAAAGCGGCCACCAAAACAGCGAATTCGAGCAGACCGTTTCCGCCGCTTTAAAGAACGCCGGTTACACGTACAAATTCATAGAGCGGAAGGACGCCCCTCAAATAACCAATGATTTACTGGACGGCTTCAGCCAGGTCTGGATTATCAGCGGAGAGGGAAAGAATACCAATATATCCAGAGATGAAGTGGAGATAATAAAAGATTACCATGATCTTGACAGTAATGCGGTGGCCATCTTTGCCGGTCCCAATGAGGGAGCGGGAAGGGATTTCACCAAAGACGCCAATCTGTTTACCCAGAAATATAACCTCAGCTTCAAGGGAAGCGTTGAACATGAACCGTTATTCAATGTTTCGATTTATCATACCTTTTTTCAAAACATTACCAAACCGATGCTCCCCTTCTACAAGTACATGAAATATATAAGAGACACCTATCTCCCCTGAACCGGAAAGGAAAGCGGTCTCATAATGGATCTCAGATATCTTTTCCTTTTATTTTTATTAAGCGCCTGTACTCCGACCCTGGTAATTAATAAGGTCTCCTCTCCCGAGATTGATCTGTCTCAAAGTGGAAGAATCATTCTGATAGACTCAACCAACCCGGAACGAATCAAGCCTTCCCAAAGCCTTCAACTGGGCAAAAGCATGGTCGGTAGACTCTCCCTGGCTGGTTTCGCTAATATAGAGAAGTCATGGGAATACCGTTTTACTCCTTCTTCCGACTGGTCAACCGCCAAGCAGTTGAGTCAGCTGAAAAATCTTTCCGGAGCAGACTCCCTTATCGAGTATAGGATTTTAACCTTTACTCATTTTGATGAAGGCGGCTGGGGAGAGGGTTCCATGGATGAGACCAACCGGGGGGCTTATCTTAACCAGACCGTTTTTTATCTTAAAAGACGCTATATACTGGAGGTGGCCATTCGGGCCGGCTCTTTAAATGCGTCTTTGAAGCCTTTTGTCTTAAGGGCGCAGCGGCGCTATTCGGCCAGCGGACAAGACCGCCAGGAAGCAGCCGGCCGTCTCAACATAAGCAGCACCCTGTTTTCGGATATGTTAACGAATATTGAGAATAATTTTATGGAAAAGCTGAATCCTTCCAGTCGAGAGATCACCAGAGAACTGAAGGAAACAGGCAACAGTCTGATCAATGAGGGGGTAACGCAGGCGACTTACGGCGGGCTGGAAAAAGCCGCCGAATTATGGAGAAAGGCTTTACGCGGGAAACCATCTAAAAAGGATGAGTTGGCCGCTCTCCATAATTTAGCCGTGTATTACGAGTCCATGGATAATCAAAAGATGGCTGCCCGAAATTACCGGCGTTTATTCGAGTTGACGGGAGACAAGGCATATGAGAAGTTGGCCGGCGAATACCAAGACTCCCAATGAAACCGCCTCTATCTGATTTAAACCCCAAGGTAGATTTACGCACTTCCATTCACCAGTGGCTACGCCATTACGGGCGATATCTGTTCATAATAGTTTCTTTATTAATCTTCCTGTATATCATAAACCTGCCGACGCCCAGCGGTCTGACCCCGGAAGGGCTCAAGGCCCTGGGAATCTTCTTTCTCTGTGTCGCTTTCTGGATAACCGGGGTGGTGCCGATGGTAATCACCAGCCTGATGGCGATCATTTTATTCCCTTTATTGGGTGTGTTGAGCGCAGACAAAACCTATGCCCTGTTTGGGAATAAGGCGGTCTTTTTTATCCTGGGAGCCTTTATTCTGGCTTCCTCTTTAATGCGCTCCGGCCTTAGTTCCCGGATTGCCTTGCAGGTATTGAAACGCTGGGGACAGACCCCTAGAAGCCTGCTGCTGTCAATGCTTCTGCTGCCGGCTTTTCTTTCCTTCTGGATGTCCGCCAATGCGGTGGCTGCCATGATGTACCCTATAGTAGCGGAAATCGCTCACAGCCTGAAGCTTTCGGTAACTGACAACAATTACGGCACACGCCTCTTTTTATCCATGACCTGGGGATGTGTTATCGGGGGGGTCGCTACCTTCCTGGGGGGGGCCAGGGCTTACCTGGCGGTGGGAATCATGTACCAGTTAACCGGAGCCAGTATCGACTTCCTCACCTGGAGCGGTTACGCTATTCCCACAGTGATCGTTTCTTTAATTGCCGCCCACTTCATCCTTGACCACTTTATTCCCTACCGGATTACCGATATAAAACAAGCGGAAGAGATGCTCAAGGAAAAAAATGAGCAAATGGGCGCTATTTCCACCAAAGAGCTCTTTCTGGGTCTGCTGGTGTTGTTAACCGTCTTTGTATGGGTGTTTTACGGGAACAGGTATGGATTGGCCAATATAGCCCTGGCAGCGGTAATTATCGCTTTTATCTTTAAATTAATGAACTGGAAAGAGATCGAAGAAGACGTTAACTGGGGAATCTTTCTCATGTACGGGGGAGCGATCTGTCTGGGTTTCGCCATGGACCGTTCAGGGGCTTCCGCCTGGCTGGCTCAGGTCGTTTTCGGCGGCTGGGCTTGGGGCGCCCTCCCCTTGCTTGCCACTTTATCACTGCTTTCACTGTTTCTGACGGAAGCGATCAGCAATACCGCGGTAGTAGCTCTGCTCATGCCGGTAGTTTTGCAATTGGGAGCGTTCCTGGCCATCGATCCCCGTATTATCACCATGGCCGTAGCCATCCCCTCAGGCCTCGCCTTTATCCTGCCGATGGGAACCCCGGCCGTAGCCATTTCTTATTCATCAGGATATATCAAACCCCGGGACCTTTTTCTAAGCGGCATCACCATAAAACTGGCGGCCTGGATTATTTTCCTGCTGACGATATGGCTAACCTTTTAACTTTTTTTACGTCCCTGGCCAATCTGAACCCCACAGACGACGATTTTACCCCCGGCTCTACCCGCATCCGCCTGCTTGAATAAATACGATGGGCTTTCGCGCCGTAAAAACCGCCACGCATGACCTTGTGAAGAGACCTGGTCCGATTTACCGGATTATGAGCAGGGGAGACCTTGTAATAATGTTCATCATACCAGTCCTGACATAATTCCCATACGTTACCATACATGTCGTATAGTCCCCAGTTGTTGGGAAGTTTCCGGCCCACCGGGTGAATTTTCCCGCGGGAATTTTCCCCGACCCAGGCGTGCTTGTTCAGCATCATGTCCCCGTCATCAAAGGCGTATTTCAGATTGATTCCGGTTCGGCAGGCGTATTCCCATTCAGCTTCAGTGGGCAGGCGGAACCCTCCGCCAGTCATCTTATTCAAACGGGAAATGAATAACTGGGTATCAAACCAATCGACCCGGACTACCGGCAGATTCGCCCCCTGCCGGTCTGACGTGTTATATCCCATCACCGCCTCCCAGTTCTGCTGAGTAACCTCATATACTCCCAGCCAGAAAGAGCTCAAGGAGACCTTATGTGAAGGCAGGTCATCCCCTATTCCCAACTCTCTGCCCCCTCCCATCATATATGTTCCGGCCGGCAGCAGGATCATTTCAAGAGGGGCGGAATTGTTTAAAGGAATTTTCGTACGGGGGAAATCTTTCGCCAGAGCCGGTCTTGTCAGTCCGGTTTTCAGGTAAAATTCACTATTAATCTTAATCGGTTTATGGCTTGATTCCTGAACCTGTCCAGCGGAAAGAGGAAAAGTAAACATCCAGTCGCCGGAACCACGTAATTTCCCGTATTGCAGTACCTGTTTATAATCTTTCCAAAGCTTGGGAGCGATAGAAGTCTCTAACTCGGATACGGAAATCATGTTATCCCGGTTTGAATCAGCGTCGCCTGCCAGCCCTTCCATAAAATAACTGCTGAAAAGCGAAATACCGTCAATTCCGATATCCGTTTCTTTCTCATCTCCGGCGAATAAAGCCCATCTGCCCGGACTTAAAGGGTCAGGCAGGGAAATATCCGAAGCGGTTATCAGCACCTTTTCCTTGCAGGGAGCGGCTAAGACCAAAAAGAATTTTTTGGGTTTGGCAGCGTAAGCCAGGCGTAAAAGTAATCTTAAAGGTAAGGCCCCTTTTTCAAACGACACATTATGGAAATCAGAAAGCAGCAGGTAACAGGCGTGCTTATTCATGATGGTGCGCCCGGCGAAAAAGATAAACAAGCTGCTTCCCGGAGGCATCCGTTTAGGCAAATCCGCATGTAAGAACCTTGCTATATTCAAGCGGTCCGCCTGCTTGCCGGTAAACAAAAAAGTCTGCTCCGGAGGAAAACCCAGCCGGTTGACCAGGGATTTCTTCACCGCCCGGGCGTCATTCTCGGCAAACTCGGCTTTTTTTACCCCGGAGATATAAGGGTAATCCCTGATTCCGATAACTACCGCCCACAATTGTCTGGCGGCCATCGGTTCTGCCTGAGCGACCACCGGAAAGACCACCAACAGAAAAAGGCTTACCAGCCATTTCCGGATAACAGGAAGATATCTATTTAGCTTTAAAAAAGACATATCTTGTTATATAATGCAATTTTCAGAAGAAGGAGAAAACCAGCTTGTCTGATTATACCTTAAAAAACCTCGTTTGGTTAAGAAATCGACTGTTTGAGATAATTAAAGAGAAATCCCTGTTTTTTGGCGATTTCACCCTGTCTTCCGGCCTGAAAAGCGGCCACTATTTTGATTTAAAACGCACCACCCTGGACCCGGAAGGGGCCGCCATTATCGCCAAAATATTCCTGGACTTCCATAAAGGGGTCGATTACCTGGCGGTTGGTGGCTCCACCCTGGGAGCCGACCCGATCGTCGGATCACTCATGGCGGTCAGCCATCTTCAAAACGAGCCCAAGCAAGGATTCATCGTCCGTAAAGCCACCAAAAACCACGGCACCAAAAACCTGATCGAGGGCGGCTTGAAAAATGAGGCCGGGGTTATCCTGGTGGATGACGTCATTACCACCGGCAAGGCGATCTTTGAGGCGGCGGCCGCGGTTTCAAGCAATGGAAACCCGATAAACGGGTTTTTCGCCATTATTAACCGCACCTCAAAAGAAACCGGCACTATTTCGTTTCAAGGGGCTGATTACCCAGTAAGATACATCTTTTCTGAGCGAGACTTCCTTGTAAACACTGACATTATCGATTCCTGATGTTCCGTTGGCTTAAAGGTTGAGCTTCTTATAAGATTCGTATATTTCCTATGAGAAGCAAGCCTGAGGGCGGCTCTCAAACCCGCTCTCTCTATAAAGCCAGGCACATATGAGCCTTATTAGACACACAACAATCTTATTCCCTCTACCTGAGGAACCATTTACGCACCTCACCCTGGCTGACCCTCACTACAGTTGGGCGGCCATGGGGGCAGGTATAAGGCTGATCCGCCCGGTCCATCTGCTCCAGCAGCGAATCGACCTCCTTTTCCGAAAGCTCCTTATTGGCGCGCACTGACGAATGACAGGCCAGCCGCGCGATCAGTTCATCACGAGTGTTTTCCAGGGAAGAAGCGGCTGAGCCTCCGGCGGCCAGAGCGTCCACCAGCTCATATACCAGCTTCTTCACATCCGAGCAGTCCACGTCCACCGGAAGCTGCCTTACCATAAATGTAGTCTTTCCGAAATGAGAGACATTGAACCCGAACCGGTTGAACGTCTCCATATTTTTTTCCATTATCAGCGACTTGTCCGGCGGGAATTCCAGTACTGCCGGAAACAGCAAAGCCTGGCCGATTACCTTCCTTTCCCCGAACGCTTTCTTTATCTTCTCGAAGCGTATCCGTTCATGGGCCGCGTGCTGATCGATCACCACCAGTTCCTCCCCGGACTGGCACAATAAAAAGCAACCGGCAAACTGGCCGATCAGCTTCAAGGAACGGAAAAACCCCTTGCTCTCATCAGTCCGGGCGGGTGATGGGCCCCCGCTTCCATCCGCAGGATGGCAGGAGGCGGTGCCAGGAAAAGCTCTCTCGCTGTTCCTGGGTGAACAAGCTTTATTTTCATTCGGCACTCTTTCCAGCGAAGAAACGGCGACTTCTTCCTTTCTGACGCTTATCTTTGGTTGATTATCAGTGGTTTTTACCCGCTCGAAAAACTCTTTCAAGGACTTCTTAACTGCTTCCGAACTCTCCGAAGAAGGCCTCAAATCAGCTTGTGATACTGGCTTTTCAGATAAACCTGAATCATTATGAACATACCGAAATGGAGCACCAGTTTTCTTGGGGGGCAACTGCCTTTTTTCACCATGCGGGGGTGACGTTCTGCCCGTCATGAAAAGTTCAGGGGCCAGATTAACCTTTCTTAGTGTCCGGTCCAGAATCTCCAGAATCGCCTGGTACACGGAATTATAATCAGCTATCCTTACCTCGGTTTTGGTGGGATGAACATTTACATCCAGTATGGTGGGGTCCACCTTGATAAAGATAATCCAAAGAGGGTGTCTTCCTTTAGGGAGAAGACTCCCGTAAGCGGAATAAACCGCCTTGGATACGACATTATCCTTTACATACCGGCCGTTGATGTAGGTTAACTGTTCCGAGCGGCCGGTGCGGGCAGCCTCCAGCTTGCCCAGAAAACCGGAGACCTTCACCTGGGCCAGGCTGCCGGAAACCTCCAGCAACTGCCTGCTCAAGTTGGTTCCGTAAATTCCGGCCACCCGGTCGATCAACCGCTGCTTTTTAGGGACATTAATCAAGACCCGGGAGCCATGCTCCAGTTTAAATTGAATGCCGGGCCGGGAAATCGCCAGGCGGCTTACCACCCTCAACACGTGTTGAAGCTCGGTATTGGTGGTTTTAAGAAATTTCTTGCGCACCGGGACATTATAGAAAAGCTGATTTACCTCCACATCAGTCCCTGGAGGGGCGGCGGCCGGCGAGAAATCAAGCACCTTTCCGCCGGCGATCTTCAGGCAATTACCACCCTGGGCTCCGCTTTCCGAGGAGATGATATTCATCCTGGAAACCGCGGCGATACTGGGCATCGCCTCGCCCCGGAACCCCATGGAGCGGATATTCCAGAGATCATCCTCCTTCTCGATTTTGCTGGTGGCGTGCCGTTCTATGGAAAGCAGCAGGTCATCCGAACTCATCCCGGAGCCGTTGTCCATGACCCTGATTCTCTTTTTTCCACCCAGTTCTATTTTAAGATAAATCTCGCTGGAGCCGGCATCCAGGGAATTCTCAACCAGCTCTTTTACCACGGACGCAGGCCGTTCCACCACCTCTCCGGCGGCGATCTTGTTAATCAGGCTGTCCGGTAAAATATGAATCGGGGGCATTATTTCTCGGTTCTGGTGGAAATTACCAGTTTTTCCACCCCGCTTGTCTTGGCAATATCCATCACCTTGATAACCTCTCCGTGAGGCACGGTTTTGTCCGCTCTTATTATCAGAACTCTCTTGGATTTCTTTTCCATCATAGCCTTAAGCCTGTCCGGCAGATCTTCCAGTTCCACCTCATCCTCGCCCAGGAACAACCTCAAATCAGCGGCAAGAGAAACGGTTACGGCTGACCGCTGGGAAGAAAGCCGGGAAGAAGCCGCTTTCGGGAGGGACAGTTTTATCCCCGGCTGCTCCACAAACTGCGATGAAACCATAAAGAAAATCAGCAGGATAAATACCACGTCCACCAGGGGAGTAATATCGATCGAGTTCTTTATTTCCAGAGACTTTTTTAATTTTAAAGCCATAGCGCAATATTAATGATAGTATTTTTTATCCTGTCCCTCATAAACCGGCGGGTGATACCCTTCGTATTTGAATTGGTTTTTTTCTTTTATCTCTTTAAAATAATTTAGATATTCTTTCAGCAACTGAAAATCGGGATAAGCGGAAGAAACCAGTTTCAGGTTTTCCCTTATTTTTTTCAGGGTCTGTTTTTTCTTTTCTTTCAACTTGTTTTCAATAGAGAATAAAGCCCTCCAGGCCTTTTCTTTTACCGAGTATCTGCCCCCGTAATCATCTTCTATATTTTTTTCCCTTAAGGAATTTTCCTGTTTCCAGTATCGCTTGTAAAGTTTCCTCAAACCGTCCGACATATGGACGATCTTTAAGACGTGTGGATCTGTATCTTTATTATTTACCAGTCCTTGACAGACATGTTGAAAATCGTAATCATCATTGGAAGACCATTTGGTAACATCCCCGGCTAAAATATACTGGAGTTCCAGGGGCAGGTTCGGATTGAGGGCCAGATGAGAGCGCACTAAAGCGTGATGTTCTTTAATCAATTCCCTGAGAACTTCTTCCGGCGCATCGGCATGTCTGGCCACCTCTCCCCGGACGGTAAAAGCGGGGTCTCTTGACAGTTTTATTAAAACCTTAACGGGAGTAAGGGGATTTTTAGCTACTGCCCGGCGCACCCGGTAATCCTTATCCTTAGAAAGCCTGGCTAATATCATGACAGGGGTGTTACTGTTGGCGGCCACGGCGCCGCGCACCTGATAAAATTCGCTGTAGGACAGTTCCCTCAGCTTTTCCGGGGTTTCCGGAGCGGCCGCTGCTTTTTTCAGCTTTTTTATCTCCTCGCTGTCATTATCTGCCAGCGACTCTAATGAAATTAATCTTTCAACCGTGCTGGGAGTAATAAACTCATTGCCGGAATCGTCAAACGAGACAGAATAATCCTCCTCCGCAATACCGGCGCAAGCAAAAGAAGTAACCAGGATTAAGGTAATGAACAGTCTAACCGTCTTCAGCCTTCCTGTTTCCACCATTATTCCCGGATGTGTATTTCATGTAACCGTAAACGGTTTTTTTGAGTTGCATACAATCTGATTTTATTTTATTCTTAACGCTCAAGTACAAGAGGCAACATCGATAAACAGGAGAAGAACATGTCAGTTTCTATCGGTCAACCGGCAATTGATTTTACCGCTAATGCGGTCATCGGACAAGAGATAAATGAGATATCCCTGTCAACCTATAAGGGTAAATGGATTGTCTTGTTTTTTTATCCCCTGGATTTTACCTTTGTCTGCCCTACCGAATTAGTGGCCTTTTCCCAAAAGGCCTCGGAGTTTGACCGGCTTGGCGCTCAGTTGTTAGCGGTTTCAGTCGATTCCCAGTACACCCACCTGGCCTGGAAAAACACCCCCCGTCATTCCGGGGGAATCGGCGAGATCGATTACCCGTTGGTCGCCGATCTGGACAAATCGATTTCCTCCAATTACGGAGTTCTGTTGAAGGAGGGGATCGCGCTGAGGGGATTGTTTCTGATCGATCCTGATTTTAATGTCCGGCAGATTACCGTAAATGATCTGCCGGTCGGCCGGAATGTGGATGAAATCCTCAGGCTGATCAGGGCTTTTCAATTTGTAGAGGAGCATGGAGAGGTCTGCCCGGCCAACTGGACACCCGGCGAGGACACCATAAAACCGGACCCCAAAGGGTCCCAAGAATTCTTTGGCAATTTTTCCTGACTCCTGCTATTATAAAAAAAATTTATTAGGAGAAAGGGAAATATGTCATCATCCAGCAAGCTTACCGAAGTTCTGAAACTGGCGATCGAATTCGAGAAGGAAGGGCGTGAATACTTTCTAAAAGCGGTGGAAAGAACGTCTCATCCCCTGGGCAAAAAGATGTTTAAATCCCTGGCGGATGACGAGTTGGCCCATATGAAGCAGGTAAAAAGCCTCTATGATTCCATGGTGGAAAAAGGGAACTGGCCGGATAAACTCCCTCAGGAACGCTCCACCCTGAAAACCGTCTTTGAAGAAGCGATGGAAAATATCGATAAAAATGTAAAAGGAACAGAAGACGACATAAGTGTGCTGGAAGAAGCCTTGAAACTGGAAATAAAGGGGAACTCCTTTTATCATGACCTTTACATAAAAGCCGCCGGCAAAAAGGAAAAAGAATTCTTTCAGGCGCTGGCCAACGAGGAAGCCGAACATTTCGAGATCCTGCAAAACACCAAAACCTTTCTGCAGTCACCCGCTGATTATTATCAAGAAATCGAACGCCCGATCTATGAAGGGTAGAAATGAATTTCGTTTTACAGCGATTTTTTCTCTGTTACTCACTGTAGCAGCCGGCTGTAAAACGACCTCTCATACAATCCGAAAAAAGACGGTATCCGTATCTGAAACAGCCACACTCTACGGCAGTAAAGGAGCGGTAAACGCGGTGGTTTTCAGTCCAAAGGCAAGACGGCTGGCTTGCGGAAGTGCTGACGGCGTTATCAGAATATGGAAAACGAAGAATTGGAAAAAACCGGTGCTGGCCCTTCTAAAAGGTCACACAGGCGCGGTTAATTCTCTGGCTTTCTCCCCTGATGGAACCTTTCTGGCTTCCGGAAGCAGTGACCGGAGCGTCAAAATCTGGGACGCCGGTGACTGGAAGGAAAAAAGGGCGCTCAGGTGGGCGAAAGCGGCGGTCAATTCCCTGGCTTTTAATGAATTCGGCGAACAATATTTAGTGGCCGGAACCGATGATTACAGCATAAACACCTGGAAAACGGACGGCTGGGAAAGAGCCGATCTGATCCGCTGGAACAGCAGCCCGGTAAACTCGGTAGCCTTCAACCACTACGGCGAATATATGGCTTCGGGAAACGGCGACCATACTATCAAGATATGGAAGATAAAAAAATGGAAATATATGGTCAAGATTTCCGGGCATAATGATATTATTAATACAGTAGCTTTTGACCCTAACCGGAAATACCTGGCTTCGGGAAGCAACGACCATACTGTCAAGATATGGCGGATGGACGAATGGTTCGTGGTAACCACCCTCAGGGGACATGATAAAGCGGTTTTCACCATCGCTTTTTCTCCGGACGGGAAATACCTGGTTTCCGGAAGCGGTGACGAAACTGTCAAGGTCTGGCGGCTGAAGGACTGGAAAGAAATAGCCTCTTTAACCGGCCATCGGGGAGCGGTTTTGTCGGTGGCTTTCTCTCATGACGGGAAATACCTGGCCTCAGGCAGCGCGGACAGCACCGTTAAAATCTGGGAGTGGGAAAAGGTGTTGGGCAAGACAGAGAAACCAAAAACTGATAAACAATAAATTCAAGGAGACAACTCCATGGGTAAAATGACGGAAATACGCTGGCACGGACGAGGTGGGCAGGGAACGGTAACAGCGGCCAAGGTATTGGCCGAAACCGCCATCACGGGTGGAAGCTATGTTCAGGCTTTTCCCGAATACGGCCCGGAACGGATGGGAGCCCCCCTGCGGGCCTTTAACCGGATCAGCGATCATGAATTATCGGTTCACTGCCAGGTGACCAACCCGGATGTGGTGGTAGTGGTGGATTCCACGTTACTGAAAGCGGTGGACATCACCGAAGGAACTGACGGTAAAGGTCTTTTTCTGATCAATTCACCGGAAGCGGCGGAAAAACTTAAAAAAGAATACAGTATGGAGGGAAAAGGGGTGTATACGGTAAACGCCACCAAGATCTCCCTGGAATGCCTGGGCAGGCCGATGCCCAACACCCCTCTGCTGGGCGCTCTGGCCAGGATAACCGATATTATCGATATCGAAACCTTGATTGACGATGTCACCAGGAACTTCAGTAAAAAATTCAGTTCACAAATTGTTAACGCTAATATAGCGTCGATCAGGAAAGCATATGAGGAGGTTACCGGCGAATGAGTCATGAAAATTTAAAGGGTTGGAAGGAGTTACCGATTGGAGCCAAGATTGTGGAGGCGGGAAACTCCCACTCCTATAATACCGGTTCCTGGAGAAGCTTCCGGCCGGTCTGGGATTCGGAAAAGTGTACCCATTGTCTGTTATGCTGGGTTTATTGTCCCGATTCCGCTGTCAATACCAAGGAGGGAAAATTTGAGGATTTCGACCTTTTACACTGCAAGGGCTGCGGTATCTGCGCCCGTGAGTGCCCCCCCAAAATACAGGCGATAAAAATGGTCGATGAACAAGAGTTAGCAACTAAATAAGGAGACGAAATATGGGCAAGAAGGTTGCCATGACCGGCAACATAGCGGCGGCTAACGCCATGCGGCAGATCAATCCCGATGTCTGCGCCGCTTATCCGATCACTCCCTCAACTGAGGTGATGCAGCAGTTCGCTCAGTTTGTGGCTGACGGTCAGGTAGATACCGAACTGGTAACCGTGGAAAGCGAGCACAGCGCCATGAGCGCCTGCATCGGGGCGTCAGCGGCCGGAGGGAGAGTCATGACCGCCACCAGCGCCAACGGGCTGGCCCTTATGTGGGAGATGCTCTATATCGCCTCCGGCAACCGGGTGCCGATGGTAATGACCGTGGTCAAC
>JBHHXV010000039.1:0-13273 GCA_046757225.1 bacterium | reverse complement strand
ATACGTAAAGAATATAATTGTCTCTCAAAAAAATGCGGTTAAAATATAGGCCAATATTTTAATTATATAAACTTCCAGAGATTCGTCAAGTCGCGGCAACGCGATTTCACGTCTTCATCTTTATATGATTGCAATATATATGCCAAAATCGCTCGGAACTAAAAAACACCGGTGTTTACTACAAATCAAAAAAATTATCCGGTGCCAACCCAAAAACAATTGTAATACGAATACAATATTGCCGGGCAATTCTCAATAATGTCCAGTTTGCTTACACTTAATCGAACAAGTGAATCTCAGTCAGGAGAAACAAGCAATCCGGATATATTCGTGTCTCCCTTTGATCTTTTCCAGAACCCTTGAGGCATACTCTCCTTCGCCGGTCTGCAGGGCCTCGGTATATGAATCCCCCAATACGGCTATTTTGTAACTGGAGTCATTATCCCATTCTATGTCTCTAAAACCGAATGAGTTGGTTTTTACCGGATTTATTCGATAGCAACTGTTATTCCATGCAGCGACCTGATTTGGAGCCAGATGTCCGACCCTTTCGTCGTTTATATATCCCACCGTTGAATTATACTGCGTGTATATGGTAGGGATAAACCTTAAAAGGATCTCCAGAAAGAGAAGACAAGAGACCGATTATCAGAGCAAACAGGTTCTTCTTCAATGAGCGGACAGCTTCTTCTTGGCCTCTTCCAGGCTGATAATTTTTTTCCGGGATTCCTGGTGGCGGTCTTTTTCTTTTTTCACCACTGCCGGCGGAGCGCCGGAAAGGAATTTTTCACTTGAAAGTTTTTTCTCCGACTTGGCCAGGTTGGAGCGGATTTTGCCCAGTTCCTTATCCAGGCGGGCCAGTTCTTCCTCCCGGTTGATTGCTCCCTCTAAGTCGATACCAATAGAGATATCTCCAATTACAGCGGTAGCGGAAAATTCAGGAAAGACAACGTTGCCGCCCAATGACAGCTCGGACAGGTTGGCCAGCTTTTTTATCAAATCGACATTCTGCTTGAACTGTTCAAGCAAGGCGACATCCGACACTCTGGCCAGGCATTTTAAAGGTGTCCGGGGAGGAATGTTCATCTCTCCCCGGATATTGCGGACCTGGTAGACAATCGCCTGGATCTGCTCCATCAAGGCCTCTACCCAGCCATCCAGCAGAAAGGTATCGATTCGCGGCCAGTCGGAAACCATGATGCTTTTCTCACAGCCGGGCAGCTTCCGCCAGATCTCTTCGGTTACAAAAGGGATAATCGGGTGCAGCAGTTGCATGGCTGTTTTCAATACGGAAACCATGACCCGCTGGGTACGGGAGCGCACCTCCGTCCCCAGCTGGCCGGACAAGGCCGGTTTGGCCATCTCCAGATACCAGTCGCAGTACTCATGCCAGAAAAACTGATAAAGAGCGTGAGCCGCCTCGTTGAACCGGTACCCGTCATAGCAGCGGTCCACCTGTTCAACCAGATTCTGAACGCGGCTTAAAATCCAGCGGTCGGGCAGACTGAGATTTTTTTTATCTTCGGTCTGGTTTCCTTCCGCATATCCTTCTATATTCATCAGGGAAAAGCGGGCGGCGTTCCACAGCTTGTTCATAAAGTTGCGATACCCTTCGATCCGCTTGTGGGCCAGGCAGATATCCCTGCCCGGCCCGGCCAGGGCCGTCAAGGTAAACCGGACCGCGTCCGTGCCGTATCTTTCCATGATATCCAGGGGGTCGATCACGTTCCCCCGCGACTTGCTCATCTTCCGGCCGTGTTCGTCCCTTACCAGGGCATGGATGTAAACCTCTTTAAAGGGAACCTCTCCCCGGAATTTCAGCCCCATCATGATCATCCGGGCAACCCAGAAAAAGATGATGTCAAAGCCGGTTACCATGACCGAGGTGGGGTAATAACGCTCTAATAAGGAGTTCTCCTCCGGCCAGCCCATGGTGGAAAACGGCCACAGGGCCGAAGAAAACCAGGTGTCCAGCACATCGGTCTCGGGAGAGAGATCAGTGGACCCGCAATGTTCGCACGCCTCCGGCCGGTCTTTCCCGGGAGTGATTTCTGCGCATGTATCACAGTACCAGATGGGAATCCGGTGCCCCCACCAGATCTGCCGGGAAATGCACCAGTCCCGGATATTCTCCATCCAGTCGAAATAAGTGTGCTCCCAGTTTTTGGGGATAAATTTGATCCCGCCGGAGCGGACCGCCTCAAGAGCCGGCTCGGCCAGGGATTTCATCCTGACAAACCATTGGAGAGAAACCGAAGGCTCCACCACCGTATGGCAGCGGTAGCATTCCCCCACCGCGCTGGCATAATCCTCTATTTTATCCAGCAGGCCATCGGCTTTAAAATCCTCGACTATTCTTTTCCGGCATGCTTCCCGGGAAAGCCCCTGATAATCCCCGGCCCGGTCGTTCATGGAGGCGTTATCGTCCATCACCTTGATCAAGGGAAGGTCGTGGCGTCTGCCGATCTCGAAGTCGTTCGGGTCATGAGCCGGGGTTATTTTCAGGGTACCGGTTCCAAAGGCGGGGTCAACATAAGCGTCACCGATAACAGGAACAGAACGGCCGGTAAAAGGAAGATCGACCAGCCGGCCGATCAAATGCCGGTATCGCTCATCCTCGGGGTTAACCGCCACCGCCGTATCGCCCAGCATGGTTTCCGGCCTGGTGGTGGCAACCGTCACAAAGGTATCCTTTTCACCGGCGAGCGGATATTTTAAATAGTAGAGAAACCCCTGTTTTTCCCGGTGTTCCACCTCCAGGTCAGAGATGGCGGTATGGCAGCGGGGACACCAGTTAACGATATAGTCGTCCCGGTAAATCAGGCCCTCCCGGTAAAGCCGGATAAACACCTCTTCCACGGTCCGGGACAGTCCTTCGTCCATGGTAAAGCGCTCCCGGTCCCAGTCACAGGAGACCCCCAGCCTTTTCAACTGGTTGACAATCGTTCCTCCTGATTCCCGCTTCCATTTCCAGACCTCCTCCACAAACCGGTCTCTGCCTAATTCGTGACGGTCTAACCCCTTGGCGGCCAACTGCTTTTCCACCACATTCTGGGTGGCGATCCCCGCATGATCCGTTCCCACCATCCAGAGGGTGTTGTAACCCATCATTCTCTTCCGGCGAATCAGGACATCCTGCAGGGTGTTGTTAAGAGCATGCCCCACATGGAGAGATCCGGTAACATTGGGAGGGGGAATTACCACCGAGAAATCGGGATTTACCTCCTTTTCAGTAGCGGCAAACAGCTTTTTCTCCAGCCAGTAAGCGTACCATTTCTCTTCAATTCCTTTTGGATCGTAAACTTTCTCCATTTCTTGCATATGGAATTTATCTCATTCTATGCCTTTTTCTTACCCGCTCATAAACAAGACCGCTGGAAAGTACCCCTTCCGGAGACAGTTGCGCTCCAAAGGAGTACTGGTCGGCGACAAACCGGTCATCATCGATCTCGGTTATCTTTAATTTTAATTTATCCTTGTTTTCCGGGCAGAACCCGGCCAGAGAAACCACGTTCCCCTCAATCTTATACTTGCCGTGACAGCTGAAGATCGGTTTTCTTTTCGGGCCTAAACGGAGATCTTTTATATAAGTGCCGTCTTCATTGAAGGTATAATAGTATTTTCTTTTCCTCCAGGGTTTGCCGGTTAACTGTTCCTTTTTAATTTCCAGCATCTCGGTCTGAGCCCGGGCAAACGAGGGAACCAGTAAAAGGAACACGATAAAGAAGAGGCAAAGTTTCCGGAGATCCATGGTAATTTCTCCCTTTAACATTAAATTCTTATTTATTAACTGATATATTTGATCAAATCGACCAGCCTGGTCGAGTACCCTGTTTCATTATCGTACCAGGAGAGGACTTTTACCATCCGGGAGCCGACCACGTAAGTGGAACCCAGATCAACAGTCGAGGATAAAGGGGAGCCGTTGAAATCGCAGGAGACCAGAGGTTCGCCGCAAACCGCCATGATTCCGTTTAATTCCCCTTCAGCCGCTTCGGTAAGCAGCTGGTTGATCTCCTCCTTTGAGGTGTCTTTTTCGGTTTCCACCACCAGATCCACCAGGGAGACATTGGGGGTGGGAACCCGGATAGCCATACCGTCCATCTTCCCCTTTAACTCCGGCAGCACAATAGCGACCGCTTTGGCCGCCCCGGTGGTGGTGGGAATCATGGAAAGAGCCGCCGAACGGGAACGCCGCAAGTCCTTATGGGGAAGATCGAGGATCTTTTGATCATTGGTATAAGAATGTATGGTGGTCATCAACCCCCGCTTGATGCCGACCTTATCCAGGAGAACCTTGGCTACCGGAGCCAGGCAGTTGGTGGTACAGGAGGCATTGGAGATGATTCTGTGCCCGGCCGGGTCGAAATCACGGTGATTGACCCCCATCACCACCGTCAGGTCGGGGTCGGGTGACGGAGCGGAGATTACCACCCGGGAAGCGCCGGAGCCGATATGTTTGGAGGCCCCTTCCCGTTTGGTGAACAGTCCGGTCGACTCCAGAACCACATCCACGCCCAGCTCTTTCCAGGAAAGATTCGCCGGGTCTCTTTCCGTGGTGATATTGATGTTTTTTCCGTTTACCTCGATGCAGTTGCCGCAGCCCCGCCCTACTTCGGCATCGACCCGGCCATGGATGGAATCATATTTCAAGAGGTGGGCCAGGGTCTTGGCATCGGTCAGGTCATTAATGGATACCACCTCCATGTCGCAGTCATTCAAAACAGTGCGGAAAAAATTTCTGCCGATTCTCCCGAAACCGTTGATACCTATCCTTATCATATAACAACTCCCTCTTGAGGTTATAAATTCATCAATGTAAGTAAAAAATTGTTTAATTATATAAATAATCATCATCTTTACGCAATCCTTTTTACAAAATCTTAACATTTCCTGATTATACTGAACTGAACTTGAATAAGGTAACAATGGAAACAAAGATAAAAGTCAGCGGTCTGAACCTTTTTTATTCGCAGCAGCAGGCGTTATTCGATATTAATCTGAAAGTGCTTCCCCATTCGGTGTGCGCCTTAATCGGACCGTCGGGATGCGGGAAATCTTCTTTTTTAAGAACCGTCAACCGGATGAATGATTTGATCGAGGGAGCCAGCGTTAAGGGAAAAGTATTAATTGACGGGGACAATATTTATCAGAACAATAATAATCTGGTAAAGTTAAGAAAAAAAGTGGGAATGGTGTTTCAGCGTTCCAACCCCTTTCCCAAGTCGATCTTTGAGAATGTGGCGTACGGCCCCCGGATACACGGGACCAGGGATCGTCTTAAATTACAGGAGATCGTGGAAGAATGCCTTAAAAAGGTGGGGCTGTGGGATGAGGTCAAGGACCGCATGCCCAGGAGCGCCTTAGGGCTTTCGGGAGGGCAGCAGCAGAGGCTCTGTATCGCCCGCACCCTGGCGGTCAGCCCGGAAATAATCCTGATGGACGAACCGGCTTCGGCCCTGGACCCTATCTCGACCACCAGGATCGAAGAGCTGATTCATGAACTCAAAAAGAATTATACTATAATAATAGTTACGCATAATATGCAGCAGGCGGCCCGGGTTTCCGATTTTACCGCTTTTTTTTATGAAGGCCGTCTTATCGAATGGGGCAAGACAACCCATATTTTCACCAACCCTTCGGTAAAGAAAACGGAAGATTATATAACCGGCCGCTTCGGATAGCCATAACAGACAGAAGGAATCAAGATGTCACTACTGTTAACGCGCGAAATAGAAACCATCAAACGGGATATATTGTTGATGGGATCGCTGGTTGAGGAATCTCTGGCCAAAGCGGTTTCCGCTTTGATGAACCGCCGGCCGAACCTGGCCGAAGAGGTAATCAGGGACGACGACAAGATCAACCACCAGGAAATCAAGGTGGAAGAGAGCTGCCTTAAAATACTGGCCCTGCATCAGCCGGTGGCGGTGGACCTGCGCTTTATCACCTCCGTCATGAAAATCAACAATGACCTGGAAAGGATGGGAGATCTGGTAGTCAACATTGCCGGCCGCTCCAGCAGGTTGTGCAAAAAAGAGGGCCTTATTATTCCCGGCGACCTGCCCAGGATGGCCACCGAAGTGCAGAAGATGGTCCGCAACAGCCTCGATTCCCTGGTAGGCCGGGACGCGGTTCTGGCCCGGAAAATCTGCGCCAGCGACAACCTGGTGGATGAATATAATAAAGCCAATTACAAGGAAATCAGAAACCGGATGGCTGAGGAACCGGAACACCTTTCCGGCTTGATTCACCTGTTGATTATCTCCCGCCACCTGGAGCGGATCGGCGATCTGTCCACCAATATAGCCGAAGACGTAATCTATATGGTGGAGGGGGAGATCGTCAGGCACCAGGCCGACCTTATTCTGGCAGACCAGGGCGACTTATCAGGATAGCGCAGATGAGCGAACCCGATCTCAAGGCTCAATTTTACGACCGGCTGAGCGCCAGGGTGATAAAAATCGTTTCCTTCGTCAGCATTGCCGGTATACTGCTGGTATTCACCTCTATTCTCTATGAAGCGGTTCCGCTTTTCTTTTCCTCCGCCCCCCAGACCCTGCCGGTCTCAAAAGAGGCGGAACCGCCTTTGTTTCTGGGTTTTTCCCGGAGCGGACAGCAACTTTCGGCCGGGTGGCCGGACGGCCGGATTAAAAACTGGACAAACAACTACCGGAAAATAGAACCGGACATTGAAAAGCCCTCGAGGAATCAAAAGATAGAAAGTATGGTTCTCGGCTCTAAAGGAAGATTCGCTTTTCTTCTGCATAAGAACGGAGAACTAACCTGCTGGGATTTTAAAAAAGGGAAACAGCGGGGTAGGCTTGTGCCGGATAAACCGCTGGCAGAACTGCGGATTTCCCCTGACGGCAGGGTGCTCATGGGAATCGGCAGAGAATCAGGCCTTTACCTGTTCAGAATTCCCCGGTTAGGGAAACTGGGCAAAGTCGCATTTCTGGACGGCACCAGAATCATAGACGCGCGGTTTTCTTTATGGGAGAAGGACTTAATCGCATTTCTGGACGCAGACCATAATTTCACCATCTGGAACAGAGAGGAAATTACCTACCATTATAATTTTACTAAGTTCACTCCCACCTGTTTTGCTTTCAGCAACGGCGGTGATTCCATCATTCTGGGCAAGTCGGATGGGAGAGCGATTCGCTGGCACCTGGGCACCAACCGGGTGATGGCCGATTATCCGGGAGTGAAAGGGGCGGTCATGAACCTGCAGAGCGGCAGGGACGGCTGGAATTTCGCCTTTTCTTCGGACCGGGAAACCGTCATGTATAACCTTACCACCAAAAAGGAGCTTTTCCGCCGAAAAGAAGGAGGCCGGTTCGCTCTTAATGACAGCACCGAAGAGCTGCTGATCTTCAGCTCCTCAAAAGGGGTCGGCCTGGTGGAGCCGGACAGCCGGTACGCTGATTTCAGCTTTAACACATCGTTTAGGAAAAACTGGTTCGAGGATTACCGGAAACCGGAATGGATCTGGCAGCCGGAATCGGAACTGGAGCCTAAATACGGCGTCTGGGTATTGCTTTTCGGCACCTTGAAAGCTACAGCGGTGGCCATGCTTTTTTCCGTCCCGGTGGCTGTTCTGTCCGCGGTTTTCATTTCCTACTATCTTCCCGGATCGTTAAGGGAACTGGTAAAGCCGATGGTGGAGCTGCTGGCCGGAATCCCCAGCGTGATAGTCGGTTTTCTGGCTTTGATGTGGCTGGCTCCCTGGCTGTCGGCGCATATCTTTACCAGGGAACTGGTAAGCCGGTGGGGAATAGAGTATCAGCAGTTGAATGTCATGGTGGCGGGGATGGCCTTGGGATTCGCTATTATTCCGATTATCTTCACCATCTCCGAAGACGCGATAAGCTCGGTTCCATCCAGCCTGATTCAGGCTTCCCTGGCCATGGGAGCCACCAGGTGGCAGACGATCAAGAGGGTGGTGCTTCCCTGCGCCCTTCCCGGCATCTTCGCTTCAGAGATGCTGGGGTTCGGCCGGGCGGTCGGGGAAACCATGATCGTACTGATGTCCACCGGCAACCCCGGAATTATCGACTTCTCCCCGTTCACCTCCCTCAGAACCATGAGCGCCACCATCGCCATCGAACTGCCGGAAACCCCCTTTTTTACCACGCACTGGCGTATGCTGTTCCTGATCGGCGGGATTATGTTTTTAATCACCTTTTTTATCAATATAATCAGTTCCACGGTGATTACCCGGTTGCGGCATAAAATGGAGGGAACCGCCTGATGAACCTGACCGATCTCCGAAAAAACGGGGCACTGGGGGTAAGCTTAGCCGGAGCGGCCACCCTCATTGTCATGTTCATGCTGGTTCTGGTCTTTTATCTGATCTTTTCCGGAGGTTTTCCGGCGCTGGAATGGAGCTTTCTAAGCGAATACCCCAGGGAAGCGAACATGGCCGGGGGAATCCTGCCGGCGATTGTAGGAACCAGCGTGATGACCATCTTCATGACCATCCTGGTGGTTCCCATCGGGGTTATAACCGCTCTCTATTTAAGCGAGTACGCCCCCAAAGGGGTGACCCGGAAACTGATCCTGACGGCCTGCAACAACCTGGCCGGAGTGCCGTCTATCGTATTCGGCCTGTTCGGGGTCGGTTTTTTCATTCACTTCGTAGGGGGAAGTATCGACAACCTGTTCTTTGCGGACAAGCTCCCGCAACCCACTTACGGAACCGGCGGAATCATGTGGGCGGCCATGACCATGGCTTTATTGACCTTGCCGGTCGTGGTGGTATCTTCGGTGGAGGCGATGCGGCGGATTCCGGATGACCACCGGCAGGCTTCGGTAGCGCTGGGAGCTACCAGGTGGCAGACGGTTTACCGGGTGGTGATTCCGGGAGCGATTCCGGGGATTCTCACAGGCGTGGTTCTGGCGGTCAGCCGGGGAGTGGGCGAGGTGGCCCCCATTATGCTGCTGGGAGCGGTCAAACAGGTGCAGGAACTACCTTTGGCCCTCAATTCCAAATTCATGCACCTGGGATTCCATATTTATGACCTGGCCTGCCAGTCCCCGAACCCCCAGAAAGCGATGCCTATGGTGTATGCCACCGCTACCGTACTGTTAAGCATTATCCTGATATTGAACTCACTGATAATCTTTCTGAGACATAAACAGCGCAAGAAATCCGGGATTGTCAGCTTAACCGGGAATTTCTGAGGAAACGGAAAATTCCTCTTACCCCGGTTTATAAACCAGGAGTTACGCCCGGTGAGACTCTACACCGGAAAGAGTTTTACGCCAACCTTCTGATAAAAGTCCTGCTTTTCAGGACAAACCGTCAATTATATTTCATTACATCTTTACACGATTTGAGATAGTATTGTTCTGCTTTTCAGGACATCCTTTCTTTGATCATCTGTTCCTGTTTATCCTTTACCCCTCAAGGGTTTCTCTCTTCTTTTCATAAAAACATCTTTTTGTTGTTGTCCTGTCTGGCAGCGCATTATCGTTCACCTTGCCCTGTTTCTACTGAACATAAATATTACTGACAGGGATAACACATTAAAAACCAAACAGATATAGTACAACACCTGCTTAGGCACGCTTATTGCTATCTATCTTAATTGCAGACCGGTCTCAATGAAGCACCTTAATAATTTATCCATAATAAGAGGAGGATCAATATGGAGAACTACATTTATCCGATTTTGATTGAAAGAGAAATGACCCAGGCCCAATTGGCTGAACTGGTGGGGGTGAAACGGGAATATCTGAATAGAATCATAAGCGGAAAGATTACTCCCCGCATGCCTTTGGGATTGAGGATCGCCAGGGCGCTGGAACTGCCGGTGGAAAGCTGTTTTTCCCTTATGAATTAAATTGGCAGTAGGGCATATACCGGACGGCTCAGGAGATCTCCATCGGTAAACCCGAATCATGAGGGATGAATAGTCCGGAATAAGGATAAATAAGCATGATTGATATTGATCAGGATTCAATTGACATTTTCCTGGCGGAGGCTATCGAACTGTTGATCTATATGGAGAAGGCCTTGCTGCAGCTGGAAAAAAACCCCAAAGATACCGATTCCTTAAATCATGTTTTCCGGACTTTTCATACGATCAAGGGCTCAGGGGCCATGTTCGGTTTAGAACTGATCTCCGAGTTTGCCCACCAGGTGGAGAATATCCTGGACAAGGTTCGCCAGGGAGAACTTCCCGTATCCAGGCAGTTGATTGATTTAATTCTGGCTTACCGGGATTGTCTCCATAATATGTTCCAGGAGACCCAGAATCGATTCCATCACAATACCGGGTATTTACAGATAGAGTCAGGAACGGTATCGAAGGAAAAGATATCCCCGGCTTTGCCCGATCAGAAAGCCAGGAAACCGCGCCATAAGAAACAGACCAATACATTAAGGGTGACCGGCGCAAAACTGGGTTTTCTTATAAATGTGGTGGGCGAGCTGGCTGCCGTCCAGTCCTGGTTGCTGAAAACCGCCAAAGAGTTTGAAAGCCAGGATTTGATGCGGCCGGTGAAGGAGATGCAGCGCTTAACCGCTAAACTGAGTGATTCGGTTATGAATATTTGGATGATGCCGATCCAGAGCACTTTTATCAGGTTCGAGCGCCTGGTGCGGGATCTTTCCATAAACCTGGAAAAACAGGTTAAACTGGAACTTAGAGGCGGAGAGACCGAACTTGATAAGACCGTGATCGAGAAGCTGAATGAGCCTCTGATTCATTTGTTGCGGAACGCGGTCGGCCATGGGATTGAATCCCCGGCTGAACGAGCCGAAAAGGGAAAACACCCGGTTGCCCGGATTGTCTTGAGCGCCTCTTATATAGACGGGTTTGTTCATATTATTATTCAGGATGATGGAGCGGGAATAGATGAGGAAGCGGTTTTCCTGAAAGCGGTTAATCTGGCAGTTGTTAATGAACAGGAGAACTTGAGCCAGAAGGAGAAACTTCATTTGATCTTTCATCCCGGCCTTTCCACAGCCGGAGAGGTTTCGTTCGTTTCCGGACGGGGGGTGGGAATGGATGTGGTCAAATCGGAAATCATGAATCTCAATGGAAACGTGGATATCGAAAGCCAGCCGGGAGAGGGAACCAAGGTTGTCATCAAGCTCCCCCTTAAAGATCAAGGATGCAGATACCCTTTGAAAACTCAATAAAAACCGCTGACCAACCGAGATTTCCATTTTATAAGCGACATGGTTTACCGTCATTGCGGGATACTGAAAGTCTGCAGGGAATCTGTAACAAATTCGAATCGGTAAGACCGGCTATATACCGGAAACCGGCTCTGGCTTCCCCGGTCTCTTATCGTAAGCCTTCCCTGAAAATCCGGCCATTATAATTGAGCAGTTCCAGGTAACTGCTCCGCCCCTTGATTCCCGGCCCTCCCTGGGGATCGAGATAAGAAAGCCCGGCCCCGGTTTCAGCCGCCAGCACCCCGGCCATTTTGGGGCTCCGCTGAATATTTACGAAGATGGTCTTGATTTTCTTCTTTCTAATGACCTTGACCAACTCGATAAGCTTTTTGGAAGAGACCGGCTGACCGGGAAACTCCTCCACCACGGCCGCGGGAGCCAGGGAATATCTGCGGAACCAATAAAACCAGGCGGAGTGAAATACTATAAAAGGACGGGAGTTAAGCCCAGTAAAGGTTTGTTTCAGTTTCCGGTCTGTATGCAACAATCGTCCGATATAGTTCTGGGCCCGATCTTGATACTCCCTGGAATGCCCTTGATCCAGACTGATGAAAGCCCGCTCCAATCTTTTTACCAGATCAACCACAACCAGGGGGTCAAGCCAGACATGCGGATTACCGGCATCCCCCTGATAACCGCTTTCAAGAAGAGATGCTTCCCCACCCGCCACCAGGGTTATACTGGGTTTGCCGCTTTGTAAGAGCTTGTTAAGCCAGGACTCGAAACCGAAACCCACCTTCAACAGGATATCGGTCTCATGAATATTCACCAATTGCCTGGGGGTCGGTTCAAAGATGTGGGGATCAGCCCCGGGGGGTAAGATGAATTCGGTCTTGACCGCTTCCCCGCCCACCTGTTTCGCGATATCCGCCAGGGGAAAGATGGTGGCGGTCAGTTTCAGGCCGGGAGCGGCCCGGGCCAAAGAAACAGTAAAGACCATTACGGCAGTGATAATTAAAGATTTAATTTCTTTACCTGTTCGGGAGTGAGGATGGTTTTCAATAATTTATAGTATTGGATCATGAGATATTGTTTGTCTGTTTTTGTTTTCTGCTTCTGTTGGAGAATTTTTCTGGCTGATCTCAGGTCAATGTTTCCCTGAAGAATTTCATTCAGGTCCAGTTCCTGAATTTCCAGGTCAGCGTCCAGCTTGAGTTTGTTTTTAAGAAAATCATTATAAAGGTTTTTCAGCAGCCTTGTCTGCTCATCAGTAATTTTCAATTGATTTTTTTGACGGAGATAGCGGTTTATCTGCAAGATGCCGCGCTCTATCCGGCTCTCCGAAGCTCTCCCGGCAGGGCGGGAGGCGGGGCGACGAAGGCTTTGACGAGGCTTGGTCTCTCCTTCAAAGTGAACCAGGGGAGACCGGCGGAGCATCTGTTCCATGGACAAGCCTGACGGGAGTTTTTGGTGAGTGGGGGTAATCCCTCCCGCTGCCGGTTGGGGAGAAAGCCCCGGACTGCCGGAACCGGCCTTTCGGTCGCCACCTCCCATCATCAGCTTCATGAAATCATTCTGAAACATCCCCTTCTTGAAATCTTTTTCGCTGGAGCCCCGGCTGCTGATCATATGGGAAATCTTGGGGTCGATCTCCGCCAGGTCGGCTTTTAAATAGAGGGTTTCATTGGTTTCCCGCTCATTTCTGAGAACCGTAAACCTGAATTCCCCCTCAAAATAAATCTTGCTCATCAGGGAATTTAAATCATCCAGGGAGAGGACCGTAAAACCATTGATGCCTATAATAATATCATTACGTTCCAGATCGCCTTCCCCGGCCGGCCGGTCTTTCTGGAGAGAAACGATTTTAACCCCATTCGGCTCTTTTTTGGAATTGTACATCTGGAGCGCGTCTATTCCCAGCCAGTCAAGGGCGAAGGCATAAGGGCGGGACCGGGCAAAGGGGCCCTCCCCTCTTCTTTTCATATCCTCCATGGTTCGGTAAGGGGTGGTCCCTTCATGGCCGAAGACCGGAAAAGGAATTTGACAAAAGATTGTCACCCAAACCAGCGCTACAAAAAATTTCCGATAATGACCCATAACTTATTTGCGTATTTGGTTAAATTCCGGGATAGCCCGAATCAG
>JBHHXV010000038.1:0-13276 GCA_046757225.1 bacterium | reverse complement strand
TACTACTAAAATGAATAGAAAAAATTCTTGACTATAATAAACCTGAATAGACCGGATTAAGAGGGAATTACCGTCATGATTTCCCGGGCTATCTCCGGGTATCTGGCAATAAAAAGCAGTTCCTGGTTGGTTAAGGGCTTTTGGGTATGGACATTGGCGTAACGCACTAATTCCAGGATTCTGGTGGCTTCCTCATCACTGCCGAATTCTATTTCCAGACGGTTGTATACATTTCTGAACCCTTTAATACCGCTGTATTCGCCGGTTGTTATCTGCCGGCCGGTCTGTACCTGGTCCGGTTCTCCCCGCCCCAATTCAGTATAGTCGTACAATTCGTAGTTGTGAGCGTCCTTGAGGGCTCCGTCGGCGTGGATTCCGGATTCATGGGCAAAGGCATTGGCGCCGATAGCCACCTGGTTGATGGAGATCGGCAGCCCGAAGGCATACGCCGCGTATTTTCCGATCTGCCAGGCCTTGGATAAGTCAATCCGCTCGTCCAGGAGATTCAGGGAATGAAAACCGCTGGATTTCTTAATGGCCAGGATCACGGAGACCAGGTCGGCGTTTCCGGCCCGTTCGCCGATACCGTTTACGCAGGTGTTGATGTAAGCGTCCACTCCGGCGTCCATGCAGGCCTTGGCTCCCGCCACCGAGCAGCCCACCGCCATTCCCAGGTCATTGTGACAGTGAAGCTCGATCGGCATCCTGACCGCTTCCGCCAGCTGCGAGATCCGGTCATACATGGAAAACGGGTCGTCAAAACCGAGGGTGTCGCAGTACCTGATCCGGTCAGCCCCGCAGTCTTTGGCGGCCAGGGCGAACTCAACCAGAAACCCCATATCCGCCCGGGAGGCGTCTTCGGCATTGACCCCCAAGGTTTTTATCCCGTTGGCCTTGGCGAACCTGGCCGCTTCCACGGTTTTGGTTACCACATCTTTTTCGGATATTCTGCCCTGAAACTTTCCTTTGATCATCTGCTCGGAAACCGACATCGAGATATTCAGATACTGAATTCCGGTCATTTCAACAGCCGCTTTTATATCCCCGGGCACCGCCCGGCACCAGCCTTCAAGAATAATCGGATTCAGGACTTGCCTTTCGGCCAGTTTGAGGTTGGCTTTTATATAATTGGTTTCATGGTGGGTAAAGGGAAACCCCATTTCGCTCTGGTAAATCCCCATTTCATTGAGCAGCAGGTTTATGATGGTCTTTTCCAGCTTGGCCAGACCGATGCGGGAGGTCTGTACCCCGTCTCGGTTGGTCACGTCTATTATATATATTTGGGCCATATCTCTTTTCCTGATTCATTGAATTTATCTGAAGAGTGAAATATATTAACAAAGAAAACGATTATGGTCAAGGTTGAGCCTTACTTACAGCCTATGTTATAGTAGAATTATGATTTTTGATTACTTTTCCCCCGCTTTCGTTAAAAAACTGGAAAAGTTCCAGTTGGCCAGCAAAAAGGCCTCGCTTAAAAGCAACATGGGCGAGCTGTTAGCCCAACGGGGCCAATCCCTGGAATTTGAGGAATACAAGGAATACACCGAGGGAGACGAATTCAAGCATATCGACTGGAATCTCTACAGCCGCCTGGATAAACTGTATGTCAAGGTCTTTAAAGGGGAGAGGAGCCTCGGGGTGTCGGTGGTGCTGGACGCTTCGGGGTCGATGGGGGTTCCCCGCAAGGACGACAAGTTTTTATACGCGAAAAGAATCGCCATCGCCTTAGCTTATATGGCCTTGATCCGTAAGAACAAGGTGAAAATGATTATAATAGGCGGGCGGAGAGGCAAAAAGAGAGAGATCGTCAGCGAAACCCCCTTTTTTCAGAATGTGCCCAGGATTAAACAGATGGTGGCTTTTATGGAGGATTTCAAGACCGGGGGGCTGGCTACCTTCGGGGAATCCCTCCAGAAAACCATTTACCGCAACAAAGACGTGGGAACCTTGTTCATGGTCTCCGATTTTCTCGTCGATTCAGGAGCCGAATTGGGGCTGATTAATTTCCTCAAGGCCCGGAATTTCGATATCAACTTCATTCACATCAGGGGAGAACACGAGATCAATCCGTCACAAAGGGTGGGAGCGATCAAGGTGCTGGACTGTGAAACCCGGGAGGAAAAAACGATTTTTCTTTCCGCCGCCAACAGAGAAAAACTCAAGCGGGAATTCGAGCGGCGGGAAAAAGCGATCAAGGAAACCTGCCACCGGAACCGGGCCAATTACGTGCTGGCGGAAACCAGCACGCCGATCGAGGACCTGATCATGAAGACCCTGACCAGATCCAGGATTCTGCGATAACCAACGGGAATTATCACCAATGCTCATGAATAACCTGGAAAAGCTGTATGTGAACAGCCCGTTCCGCGCCCTGTATCAGCGGCATATCACCATCCCTTTTTTTAAAAGCGGGGCGGCTCTGCCTCAAGGTTCCCGTTGCCTGGAAATCGGCTGCGGCCGGGGAATCGGCGCCCGCATGGTAATAAATGATTTCGCTGAGGTCAACCGGGTGGTCGGCATCGATTTCGACAGCGCTCAACTGGCCAAAGCCCACCGCAGATACCGGAACAACCCTCAGATGCAGTTTCTCAAAGGAAGCGCCTCCCGGCTCCCCTTTCCTGACGAGAGCTTTGACGCGGTTTTCGATTTCGGCATCCTCCACCATGTCATCCACTGGAGAAAAGCGGTGGCCGAGGCCGGACGCGCCCTCAGACCGGGCGGCTATTTCCTGGTGGAGGATATCACAAAGCCGGTGCTGGACAGCCTCTTTTTCCGAATCCAGTTCGATCACCCGGAGGAAGGGAAGTTCGAGGATTACCAGTTCATGGAAGCGTTAGCGGAAAACCGCCTGGAGGTGGTTAAGAAATATGAGTTAGCCCGCCATTATTTATTGCTGGTTACCCGAAAAACCGATCAGGAGAAGGAATAATAATGACAGACCAGGAAATCGCCGAAAAAGCGGCCACCCGTTTCAATGAGGGGTATAATTGCGCTGAATCCGTAGCTTTGGCCTTTCAGGAGGCCTGGGGCGACCGGGAAGAAATCTTCCCCCGGATGGCTTCGGCTTTCGGCGGGGGAATCGGTCGGCAGGGGTCGGTCTGCGGCGCCTTGATCGGCGGCCTGTTGGCCCTCAACCTCAAACACGGCCGCCGGAGCCTGGCTGACGAAAAGCTTCCCCTCTATAATCTGGCGGCCGAGTTTTACCGCCGGTTTGAAGAAACAGCCGGCTCCACGCTCTGCCGGGAGCTGACCGGTTGCGACCTGACCACCGAAGCGGGACGCCGGAAATTCAAGGAAGAAAAAATTCACGAGACCAGATGCAGCGGTCTGGTAAGCGAGAGCTGTCTTATATTAAACCGGCTGTTGGCAGAGAATTAGAAAAATTCCCGATCGCTTCCGCGCATTCCCGGGGAGCGGAGAAGACCGCTTCATGGTCCGCTTCGATCTCGATAGTCGCCCCTTTCAGCCGGCCGGCGAATTTTTTGGGACCTTGGTCTGCCGGGAACAGCTTGTCCCGGGTGCACCGGATATAACAGGTCGGTACTTCCAGTTGGTAAAACCTTTTCAGATCCAGCTTTTCCCGCAGGGGGGCGTAAGGGGTTCGTACCAGCTGCCGGTGAATATTCCGAGCTTCTTCTCTGGTAAGCGAATTGGCGAAATATTTCCGGAAAACCGGGAAGGGAAAGAAGATAGTGTTGTCCCGGCTCTCGGCGGCGGACCGGGCAAAGAGCTTTTTATGGAACTCCAGGCTGTTGTCCCAGAACGATTTCCCGTCCCCCAGCAGGTAACCGGCCAGGAACACCAGCCCGGCCAGGTGCGGGAAAATCATCTCCGCCGTCTTCTGAATAACCGCGCCTCCCATACTGTGCCCCACCAGGACGACATTCTTCCAGTTGTTTTCGCGGATATAATCCGCCACCGCCTTTGAGTAATCGCTGAAGGATACTTCCGGTCGATTATTTTTCCGGCTGCCGTGTCCAGGCAGGTCGATCGCCCGGGCGGTCAATCCTTTCCGGTTCAGATCTATTAAGACTTCTTCCCAGCAGGAACCGGTATGGCAGGCGCCGTGGATCAGTAAAAGGTTCATTACTGCTTATCGAGGGAATTGATCAGGATATCCACGATTCGCCGGGCGGTCCGGCCGTTCCATTTATCCGGTATTTTTCCCTTTTTCCCTCCCCCCATAAGGATTTGATTGGCATAGGTAAGAATCCTCTGCGGGTTCCGGCCGACCAGCGTGTTGGTTCCCCTGGTGACGGTTATCAGTCTTTCGGTGTTCTCCCGGATGGTGAGGCAGGGGATTCCCAGATAGGTGGTCTCTTCCTGAATACCGCCGGAATCTGTGAGCACCATGGTAGAGCGTTTACATAAATGAAGGGTTTCCAGGTAACCCAGAGGACGGCAGCACCAGAAGCCGTTTTCTGTGGTCAACTGCCCGCTTAAGCCGAATTCATCTAATCTGGCTTTGGTTCGGGGATGCACCGGAAAAACAATCGGCAGCAAAGAGGCTATTTCCCTGAGCGCGTCAAAGATACGCTCCAGGGTCTTTTTGTCATCCACATTGGAGGGGCGGTGAAGGGTCAGCAGGCCGAACCGGGAGGAATATTCCTTGAAACCCAATTCCTCAATAATGGGAACCGCGTCCGATTTGGACAGATTGGCCACCAGAGTGTCGATCATGATATTTCCCACCAGGAAGATTTTGCTGTCCGGGATCCCTTCGGCCAGCAGGTTTTTATTTGCCTCCGGCTCGGTGGTGAACAGGTAGTGAGCGATCGAATCGGTCATTATCCGGTTGATTTCCTCGGGCATATCCCGGTCAAAGCTTCTTAAACCGGCCTCCACATGGGCCACCTCTATGCCCAGTTTTACCGCCACCAGCGCGCAGGCAATCGTGGAATTGACGTCTCCCACCACGACCACGACCTGAGGATTGAATTTCATCAGCACCGGTTCAAAGGAAGATATTATCTTGGCGGTCTGTTGGGCGTGGGAGCCGGAGCCCACTTCCAGGTTGATGTCCGGTTCCGGGATTCCCAGATCAGCGAAAAAATCAGCGGACATCCCCTGGTCATAATGCTGACCGGTATGAACCAGGGACACCTCGATTTCCGAGCGGGATTTCAGCTCGCGCACCAGGGGAGCCACTTTCATAAAATTCGGGCGGGCTCCCGCCACTACTTGAATTCTGTATCTGTCGGTTATGTTCATAAATTTATTTTCGCATAAGTTTGTTGTATGTCAACCTAAGATAATGTAAGATTGTGATATATTGTATTCTCTTAATCAAGAGAATTACAAGTTCGGAAATAATCGGAGTTGATACATGGTGCTTCCTCAAAAAGGTCTTGATTTCTATTATGATATATTTGAAGAGTCTCCTCTTTCAATAATAATATTGGAAGAAACGAATTCCCGGTTTATGCTGAATATGGCGGCCCGGGTTCTGCTCTGCAGCCAGGAAATGATTTCCGAATCAGTTTCCCCTGATGTAAGAAAAATATTTCAAACGCTCTTTCAAAGGCTTCTCGTCTCCACTGAAAAGCAAGACATCTTCTTTGAAACCCTGAGTGTTTCCGGCCATAAGCTGGTAATGGCGGAAATCATGGGAAAGCTGATATATGATCCCCAGACAGACAGTCACCGGGGGATGTTTATCCTGACGTCCATCGAGAACCCCTCGAAGGATTATCTGGTTTCTCTCGGCTTCGAGCAGGACAAGCTGCCGATAGAAGCGGAAATAAAAGAGGATATCACGGTTCTATCTGATTGATTGTAAAATCTTTCCCGCTCCCATGCTCAATAACCGTTCGGCTAAGTGGAATCCTAATTCTTCGGGGCTTTCCGGCTCACCGGACAGGGTTGACCGCAAAAGCTCGGTCCCGTCTAAAGAACCGACCATTCCCGATATCTCCAGTTTTCCCGCTCCCGTTTCTTTACAATAAGCCCCGATCGGTATCTGGCAGCCCCCTTCCAGTCTGCGCATAAGAGCGCGTTCCGCCAGCAGGGCGTTGTGGGTAAGGGGGTGATCCAGGACTCTTATCAGGCTTAAACTGTCCGGGTCTTTCTCCCTGATTTCGATTCCCAGAGCTCCCTGGCCGACAGCCGGCAGCATGATATCAAACGGTATCTTCTGGGTGATCTTATCTTCCCAGCCCAGCCTTTTAATGCCGGCCGCCGCTAAAATCGTGGCGTCAAAATCACCTTTCTCCACCCTGGCCACCCTGGTATTTAAATTCCCTCTGAGATCGGAAAACCTTATTTTGTCCGAATAATGAAGCAGCTGCGATTGCCGGCGCAGGCTGCTGGAGCCGATATGCCCGCCCCGGGCCAGATCCTCCAGCCTGAGGCCGGAGCGGCTGATCAGCACGTCATGAGGGTCTTCCCGCTCCCCGACCGCGCCGATAATCAGACCCTGAGGAAGTCCGGTGGGAAGATCCTTCATGCTGTGAACCGCCAGGTCTACGCTTTCAGCCAGCAAGGCCTCTTCCAGTTCCTTGACGAACAGCCCCTTGTCGCCGATCTTGGCCAGGGGAGCGTCCAGTATCTTGTCTCCCGTAGTTTTTATAACCTTGATTTCCACCTGAAGACCCCGGTGAGTTTCTTCCAGCCGCTCTTTGATAAAATTGCTCTGCCAGAGGGCCAGCTGGCTTCCCCGGCTGCCGATAATCAGTTTGTCTTTCATGTAAGCCTCAATGGGGGTCGTCCGGGGCATCATCGAGCCTGAACAGGGCATGAACCGCCTCTACCGGGGTAAAGGTTTCATGTGATGATGAGAGTTTTTTTATTATGGAAACCGGGTCGTGCAGGATCTTGTTGGTAATGGAGGAGGTCAGTTTGTCGACCAATTCGTGTTCGCCGGGGGAAAGGTTGCTCAACTTGCTTAACGCCCGGTCCACTTCCTGGCGCCTGATTCTTTCCACCCGCTCCCGTAAAGCGATAATGGTCGGAGATATCTCCATGGTATATAAACGCTTGATGAACTGCCTTACTTCCCCTTCGATAATTTTCTCAGCCAGCAGGCTTTCCTTCTGGCGCTCCTTGAGATTGGAATCCACCACGGTCTGCAAATCGTCGATATCGTATAAATAGACCCCTTCCAGCTCATCGATATCAGGGTCGAGATCCCGGGGCACCGCTATGTCTATCAGGAAGATCGGCCGGTGATGACGGGCGTTTATGGCCATCTTGAGGTTGCTTTTATGAAGCACGTAATCCGGCGAGCCGGTGGAACTGATAATAATATCGAATTTCTCCAGGTGATCGAACAGCTCAGGGTAGGGGATCAGCGAACCTTCGAATCTGCCGGCCAGTTCCCGCCCTTTTTCCAGGGTCCGGTTGGAGACGAAAACATGACGGACTCCCGCGCTCACCAGATGCTGCAACACCAGTTCGCTCATCTCGCCGGCCCCGATTACCAGCACCTTTTTGTTTCCCATCTCCCCGAAGATTTTTTTGGCCAGTTCCACGGCCACAAAACTGATGGAAACCGCGTTTTGAGCGATGGCCGTTTCATGGCGGACCTTTTTGGCGACATTGAAAACCTTGTGCATGACCGTGTGGAGAAATCCCCCCAGGGTCTTGACGGACTGGGCCTGGCCGAAGGCGTCCTTGACCTGCCCCAGGATCTGCGGTTCTCCGATCACCATCGAGTCCAGACTGGAGGCCACCCGGAAGATATGGGTGAGGGCGTTTTCCCCTTCATAGGCGTACATCTCTGTTTGAAACAGGTCGAATTCAAGCTTATGAAAGCCGTAGATAAAGCGTTTGAGGGCGAGAATCCCGCTTTCCGCCTGTTCTACCGCCGCTGTGATCTCCACCCGGTTACAGGTGGAGAGAATCATACATTCGGAGACCTCTTTAAGCCTCTCCAGTTCCTTGAGAGCGGCATCTATCCGGTCGACGGGAAAGGCCAGCTTTTCTCGAATTTCTATGGGCGCTGTGTGATGGCTTACGCCCAGTATAACTATTTCCATATGACCTAGTGTCGTGTCAACCTTAGGAGATGATAAACAGAGGCAGACAGGCCAGCAGAAAGGAAGAGATCGCCAGGTAAGCCGCCTTCTTTCCTCCCCAGCCGACAGCGGCCCTGGCCTGAAGGAGAATTCCGTATAATATCCAGATAATTAAAAACCACACCTCTTTCGGTTGCAGTTGAAAGTATGAAGCCCGTGAGGTTCCCGACCAGAGAATTCCGCTTAATACTGAGACGGTAAGCAGGGGGAATCCGACGAGGAGCAGATGATACCCCAGCTTGTCCAGGGTGTCGAGAGCCGGCAGGCGGTGGAACAACAGGCCGGAGGTGTGTTTGCTTTTTAACTGGCGCTCCTGGATCAGATACATGATGGCGACCCCGCCGGTAAAAGCGAAGGCGGCGAACCCCAGGAAAGCGCAGGAGGCGTGAATTACCAGCACCGCCCCTTTGGACCCGGAAAGCAGATGATCTACTTCTCTGGGGGAAATCAAGGCGTAAATGGAGGAAAACAAGGCCAGCGGCAGAATAAACGACCCGAACACCCCGGTCTTGTATTTCAGTTCCACCGCCAGATAAATCACCATGATAGACCAGGCGAAAAAGAGAAACGAATCAGCGGGGCCGCTGAAGGGGATCAGCCGGTTCTGAAAAATGCCGTATAAATAATAAAGGATATTCAAAGATATTGCGCCGCCGGTCAGCCACAAAGAGATCCGGGAAAATTTCCGCACCCGGTTAAAGAGAAAAATCAAGGAACTGACCGTAGCTGTCAGAACCAGTACGACTATTAAATTTGTGATAAGATGTTCCATCTTCTTCCCTTTTATTTAAAGAAAAATCTTAGCATACCGCACCTGCTAAAGCAACCGGCTGACTGACTCATACAAATTTATAATTTATCCTAATTTTGGATGTGAACCCGGTCTATTCATAAACTTGAGTGTCATTTGCCAGACTCTCTATCCGAAAAGGATTTAAGCCAACGTCCCTGAAAAATTTATTTGCAAAAAGAAGTTGAAAGGAAACTGATAAAAAGTTCTTGTTTTCAGATAAATACCGATATGGTCGTTACTGCGCCCGAATTTTTCTCTTAACAACAATAACCTTTTTTCAGAAAGAATAAGAAACCGTACCGGCAATCCGATATTTTTCCAGGCCTTCCGCTCCCTGCTGTTCACTTTCGTTATTTAAATAGTGAATCCAGGGGAATTTAGCGATGATACCAACACTGACTTTAGGAAAACTGAATCTTATGGCCGGAGAAATATACAGGACATCTCCCCCGCTTTCCTCATCCGAATTTCGGTTGGCATCCAATTCCTGTCCCAGATGAAGGTAGTTGAGCTCCTGGATTAAATCAATTCTCGATAGCAAACCACCGGTATTCTCAAAAACCTGATAAGCGGCTGCTGTGTTGATTCTAAATTCATTGGCGGTTTTTCCTTCATTGGTCTGGCTGAAAACCCGATATTGGATATCGGCTACCAGGTTTACGTGATCGGAAAGCTGCCGGGAGACCGCTCCCCCGATATTGATGGAAGGAGCCGCCCAGCCGGCCTGCATACCCATGCTGAAAAGGTTGCCTTCCTTGTCTTTGGCATCCAGTTTTCCATTAGGCATGGTAATGCTTCCCATCAATACGAATTTGGTTTCGGTAATATGATGGAGGGAGCTTTCGTGACTTCGTTTCTTCTCTTTGTGACGGTTTGGAGAAGAACTGTCTTTCGAATCGTAAGCATACCAGCCCCGGATTCCGTTTCTTACCCCATGTTTGAATCCGTACTGCAACATAAACTCGGTATCCCCGAATCCTCTTGAGGTTCCCCAGCGCTCCATGGTTTTTTCCGCATAAGGAATCAAAACATAGGCGGTCAGGGCATCACTGATACCGTACCCTATCATGGAAGTGTTGAAATTAAAGCGGGTTATATTTCCGGTATCCTGCCCGGTTTGATTGGAAACAGCAGGGTTATGCCTGAATTTTCTGAAGGTCCTGAAAGGGACGGTGGCAAACCGGTTATAAAGCAACCAACCGCCTTTCGACAAGGTATAGGGAGCGGTTGTTTCCACCGGCGACCCGGGGCCGAAAGCGGCTGAAGCCCCGCCGTGATGAGCAAAGGCGGTTTTTGGGAAGAGAAAACCTATGATGGCGATTATGAAGGTAACAGCTTTTTTCTGAGACATTTTTGTATACTCCTTTTTGGGGTTGGAAAGCTAGTGTTTTCACCAAAAAGAAAGTCAAAACGTCTACAAAAAGAAAAATCCCGATTCCTCAAAAAAGAGAAAACGGGACCCACTTCTTTTCACAACCTCTTTTCCTTTGAGGTATATGAATACGTTTTATCCAGGCAGGCCTTCTGACTTCCGGATCAATCTACTAACTGCACCTTCCCGGTATAAAAAATACCAGTGGTTTGTTGCAGGGTTCGTCCCCGATTACAGCGGTGGGTCCGTGATGGGTTTGCACCATACTTTCCTTTTCACCCATAAAATATGGGCACCTGAAAACACAGATTAAATTGTTCGACAAAACTACACTTATTCCTGATGGTTGTCAATGACAATCTCACAAAACCGGCCATAACTTAGTTGTTATGTCGGGGAAAACCTGCTAACTTTATACTTTATAATGGATTTTTCTGAGTCGTATGAAAAAAACTTACAGGATAATAATCAGCGGCCTACTGCTGTTCGGTCTTAATCAGAGCCTGATTCTCGCTCTGGCCCCTTTCCCTCATGCCCTAAAGCGGAAAGCTGTTCCCTGTGCCTGTCCTCCCAGTGCCTGCATGTGCCCTCCTACCGCTGGCTGTGAACATCATTCCCACAATAAACGGCATAACCGGAAAAACGGGACAATCCTGAGTTGCGGAAATTCCCGGCCCCATCATCTTTCTTCCCTTCTCTGGGATACTGATATTCCTATTCTGACCGATCAATTGGATAGCCGGGTCCCTCTGTTTGCTGCTTCTTTGGAAAAATCTCCCAATAACGCTCTCTCTCAGGATTTTTATCCCTCAACGGACAAACCTCCCCAAATCAACTCCGTTTAACCAATCCAAATTATCAAGAATTATCGATCCGGGTTTGAGCGCTCCCTGTATGGAGCGGTATGTTCTCATGTTGGAGAGCCATGCCCGGACAAAGCTGTTTTTACTGTTTAGACGGAGTTGTGTCTTTATGAAGAAAATTAGCGCGTTCTTAACCGGAGTTTTGCTGTTCTTGACTCCGGTTTCGGTCAAGGCTTACATCGGCCTTTGTTGCAGGCATTGCGGGGGAAATATGCCCCTGAATATCCCGGGGGGAGGGATTCCGGAACCATATGAATGGCGATTTAAAGTAAGCGGTCTTTACATGAATATGGCCGGTTTAAGGGATGGAACCAATGATAAAAAGGCTTCCCGTCTGATTGATAAGCCTATGAAAATGTCTATGGGAATGTCCGGCATGAATATGGACAGATACATGGCGGTTCCCACTGATATGCGGATGCGGATGTCAAGCCTCTCTACCGGTTATTCGTTTTCGGACGATTTCGCGGGGATGGTGATGTTCATGTATGGCCAGAAAGAGATGGATATGAAATTCGGCGCTATGATGAACAACAATACCGGCAGGAGTGGTTTTACCATGAGAGCCCGGGGAATGGCCGATACTATGCTGATGACCAAGTATCGTATTTACGCGGATGATGAGTTTGCTCCCGCCGACCAGGCTTCTTTGCTGTTGGGAGTCAGTCTGCCCACCGGCTCGATTAACGGAAAGTTTGACAATCATCCGGACAATTCCCAAAACGGGAATACGCAACCTTACGGCATGCAAATGGGCTCGGGAACCTTTGATCCGGCGGTCGGTTTGCTGTACCAGTCGTCAGCCGCTCCCCTGCCCATATGGTGGGGAATCGATCTGCAATATACAGCGAGGTTGTATGACAATCCCCGGTCATACCGCTTGGGAGATACGATCCGGTATGACCTGTACGGCATGTACCAGCTCAGGTACGACACGGTGTTGCAGGTTCAACTTAACGGCAACTATCAAGGGAAGATTCGAGGTGAGTTGGATACGGGTGAGCGGGACGGAGTGGGACATTTCAGCGGCGACTCCGGCAATCCGTTTACCACTCCTCTCTATGACCCGGATAATTACGGGGGTCATAAAATCGGATTCACGGCCGGGATCCAGTGGCAGCCGGTTCCTTTGCATATTGTTGACCTGTCTTTCTCCCTGCCCTTATATCAGAACCTGAACGGTATTCAACTGAAAAGAGAGTATCAGGTAATGTTGACCTGGTATATTGAGTTACCCACTTCCCGAAGCCGCCGGTTTGTCGGCAAGTGAGGAGGATAAAATGTTAAGGAGAAAAAAGATTATGCCGGTTCTTTTAATCGGTTTTCTGGTAGGGGGATGCGTTATGCGCATCCCCGATCCCGGGGCGAAAGGGGCCCGGCTGTACACGGACAAATGCGGCTTGTGTCATGCTTTGCCTCATCCCCAAAGAAACCGATATGAGGAATGGCGGCATTATCTGAAGCTTATGAAAACCAACATGGAACATCAAGGGATGAATCCTCTTACCGATGATGAAAGGGCGACTATCCTGGACTATCTCAAAAAACACTCTCGGTAGCCAGAATAATTCGGGAACAATAACCGGCTAACCGGACGTTGGCATAAAGCCTTTTCCGACAGAGAGTCTCAACCTAATTTAATCGGTGTTTTTTTGACAAACGGACGGTATAATATAATCTTTCTTTTACGATCGACACAATAATTAAAGGAGTGATTATTTATAATGATAGCCCGATATACCAGGCCGGAGATGGGAGCGATCTGGAGCGACCGGAACCGGGTGGCCAAATGGCTGCAAGTGGAGATATTAGCCTGCGAAGCCCAGGCGGAATTAGGTCTTATCCCTCTGGAAGCGGTGGAAAAGATTAAAACCGGCGCCCGGTTTTCGGTGGAAAGGATCGCCGAACTGGAAAAGTCACCAAGCATGACGTGATCGCTTTCCTCAACAATCTGGAAGAGAACCTGGGGGAGGAGTCCCGTTATATACACCTGGGGCTGACCTCCTCGGATGTGCTTGATACCGCCACCGCCATACAACTGAAAGAGGCTTCCGAAATACTGCTGGTGGATCTGGGGCACCTCTTGAAGGCGCTGGAGGCCAAAGCCTGGGAGCATAAGGATACCGTATGTGCAGGGCGTTCTCACGGCATCCATGCCGAACCGACCTTTTTCGGCCTGAAATTCGCCTTGTGGTACGACGAGATGACGCGGAATAAAAGACGGCTGTTC
>JBHHXV010000037.1:0-13458 GCA_046757225.1 bacterium | reverse complement strand
TTCCATCAACCCCCGGGAATCGTCCATTTTCCTAAGGGAAGCTCTGGAGGCCTTTTCCAGAATGGTAATCACTGTTTTGGGGTTTTTATAATTGATAAGCAGATTGATCCATCTTTCCGTCTCTTTAACCGTATGGCTTTGACCGAACCTGCTTAAAATATCGCCGAACACCCGCATATCTTTTGCGGCGGCCAGTTCTTCAAGCAACGGGGTCTTTATCTCAGTATCGGTTGCCTGCTGATACTGTTTATGCAGGGAATCGTTATCAGCCGCATGAACCGTCTTGACGGTCACTGACAGCAGAAGCCAGAAAGAAAACCACCACCAGCCGGTTTTTCTAAAAAATCTCAATCGATTATATTTATTATCCAATTAGCTAACCCCTCGACACTGTCCTTGAGCGCATATCTTTTCTGTCTAAACCGGGATGTTTCCCGGGTAACCAGGGTTCTGCCCATCCCGAAGGCTTGGGCCCGTTCCTTATCAAAACTGGCCGGTCTTTTTATCCAGGTGTTCCGGGTGACGGTCAGGCCGATCAACTCTATCCCGGCGTATTCGGTAAAGCTTTGAAAGCCCTGAGAGAAGTTCCTCAAATATTTTCCGGCCTTGGGAAAAGAGGCGTTCATACTGCTTACCAGCATGGCCCGTTTCCCCCGGGGAAAACGGCGTACCGGCAGCCGGGCCCTCCCCGGCCCTCTTTCATATTCCACGATCACCCCGTGAATCCGGTCGATGAAGGTTTTAAAATAGCAGGACATATTCTGGTGATACATGGGGGAGGCAAACACAAAGGCGTCATACTCGAACAGGAGGGGATAGATCCTGTCCATATCGTCCCTGATGACGCATTGGCCGGTGTTCCGGCAGGCCATGCAGCCATTGCAGGGGGTAATCCGCTGGTCGGTCAGGTATATTTTTTTTATGGAAGCGCCCCCTGACCGGGCTCCGGCCAAAGCCTGCTCCAACAAGCGGTCTACATTACCCCCCCTTCTGGGGCTGCCCATGATTCCCAGGACTTTCTTTTGCTTTTTTTCCTCCATGATCAGGTGTTATTGAGGAAGCATTACCTTTTTAAAGACCAGAAAATACTGCCGGGGAAGAAAGAAAAACTCTCCATGCAGCCGGAAGCCGTTTTCGGTCACCTCTTTGATCACCTGATCCCGGGGAATACGGTGATCCAGGGGCGGGGTGTCCGGCAGCTGCCAGTAGCGGTAATCCACGATCACCAGCCGGCCGCTGTCTTTTAACGCCCGGTAAACCCTGGTCAGGTAATGGGGACGGCCGCTGATATGGTGCCAGGAATCGGAAAAGAAGATAAGATCGCAGGATTTTCCCGGCAGCCGGGGATCATCATAAGGAACCTTTTTTACTGCCACGTTTTTCCACCGGTCTTCGCTGAATCGTTCCTGTAAATGTTTTATAAAACCGGGGTCAACATCTATAGCGTAAACTTTACCGGAATTACCGGCCGCCCGGGAAAACAGGTGGGTAAAGTAACCGGTGCCCGAGCCGATATCGGCGACTGTGTCCCCGCTCTTGATTCTTAAATGCTCGATCACCGCTTCCGGCATCTGCCAGGCAGAGCGGTCTGCGCTTTCAAATTTCTTGATGAGGTATTCCAGCTTTTCCGGGGAAAACGGCTGATGGCCGCCTTCCTTGGCATAGGAACAGTTCGGCAGTCCCACCAGCAAAAAAACAAAGGTCAGCATATTGACAAGCAGTCGGTATCGTTCGGTCATCTTTCTTCTCCCAGATAAAACGTTTCTAATATTTTAACCCTTTTTATCAAAAAAATCTCCAAAATTGACATTTCTCCCCTTCCTGCACTAAAATCACAGCTTAACTCCTTCCTTTTATCTTTTTTGGCGGAACCGATGAAATTATCAGATAGAAATATTTTTCCGGCTATTCTGTTGTTACTGGCGGCCTGCAGCCAGCCTCCCACCGGAGCACGGCCAGCGGCGGCCAGGGGGCCTAAGGGATCGATCCTGGTTCCCCCCACGGCAATGGTGTATATCCCGGCCGGGAAGTTCGTCCGGGGAAGCAATCCCCAGAAGGATCCCAAGCCCGAAGGGCTGCCCGAGGGGTTATTGAGAAGCTATCAGAATGAAACCCCCCAGAAGAAACTTTTTCTCAAAGCCTATTATATCGATCGTTATGAAGTCACTTTTATGGAGTACCGGCTTTTTCTGAAAGCGACCGGCCGGAAGGAACCGGAAATCTGGGGATATTACGATACAGAAGATGATAATTATCCGGTGTACGGCGTCAGCTGGGAGGATGCCGCCGCTTACGCGGCCTGGGCGGGAAAACGCCTGCCCACCGAACAGGAATGGGAAAGAGCGGCCCGGGGGGATAACGGTAATTTTTATCCCTGGGGAAATCATCTGGACGAGGGGTTCGATAAGCTCTTAAATATTATGATGCCGGTGGGAGGGCGGTCAGTGGACAAGTCCCCTTATCTGGTGCGCGACCTGGCCAGCAATGTGGCCGAATGGACGGCCAGCGATTTCGCCCCTTATCCGGGCAGCAGCTATAAAGACCCGGAATACGGCCAGAACAGGAAGGTGGTGAAAGGTTATTACGCCTGCGGCAGAGAGAAAACCCTGTTTGCCCCCACCTTTTACCTGTCCGCCGAAAGATACGGCTTTCATAAAGACAAGCATTCTCATTACATCGGTTTCCGCTGCGCCCTGGACATCAAACCGGTAAAACCGGCTTCCGCTCCGGGAGCCGGTTCGGACATGATATATATTCCGGGCGGGGAATTTAAATTGGGAACCGATAAGGATCGAGAGCCGGAAATCCCGGATTCATACGGGTTCAGCCAGCCGCCCTATCAGGATGAGACCCCCAGGCAACTGGTGCATGTGGATGGTTTTTATATAGATAAATATGAAGTAACCATTGCCGAATACCGGGAATTTCTGAAAGCCAAACAGCGGCCGGAACCGGAACCCTGGCGGGAACTGAAACTCCCTGACGAGGAACTGGACAAGCTGCCGGTCTTTTGCGTCACCTGGCCGGAAGCTGCCGAATACGCGGCCTGGACGGGGAAACGCCTGCCCACCGAACAGGAATGGGAAAGAGCGGCCCGGGGGGATAAAAACATACGTTTTCCCTGGGGAAACCGGTTTGAGAACCGGCCGGAAAACAGCCTGCTCAAAAGACTGATACCGGTGAAAGCGTTTACGGTAAATCCCAGCCCCTACGGGGTAATGGGATTGGGAGGAAACGTGGCCGAATGGACCGCCGACTGGTATGAGCCGTACCCGGGTAATAAAGCCCCCAATGAAAACTACGGAAAAAGGTTCAAGGTGATTCGGGGAATTTCCATTCATGAAAGCGGCCATTACAACCTCCCCTATTTTTCCCGGCTGGCCTGCCGGGATTTCGCCGAGGCGGTCAAGGGATACCGGAATGTCGGTTTCCGCTGCGTCAGCAGCCTTCCCCCGGAGTCAATAGCTAAGCAGGCTTCTTCAAATTAATTATGAAGCGGCTGTTTTACACCTTGCTTTTGTGTCTGCTGCTGGCGGCCTGCTACAGCTCCTCTTCCAACAACGGTCAAGGGGTGATCTCCGGCCCGGATGGCGGTATCATCCATCCGCCTACGGGAATGGTTTACATCCCGCCAGGGGAATTCATCCGGGGAAGCGATCCCGAACAGGAGCCTGTGGTCAAAGAGCTGCCGCCGGATATTAAAGAAAGCCGGCAAAACGAAACCCCGCGGAAAAAAATCTTTTTAAAGGGTTATTATATCGATACATACGAGGTCACCTTCCGGGAGTTCCAGTTATTTCTGGATGCCAGCGGCCATCCCGCTCCCCGGGGCTGGAGGCGATCTTTTGTTACCCGAACCCCTGATTACCCGGTATACGGGGTCTCCTGGAAAGACGCCGCCGCTTACGCCAAGTGGGCGGGCAAGAGATTGCCCACTGAAAGTGAATGGGAGAAGGCCAGCCGGGGAAAGGGCGGTCTGCGCTACCCCTGGGGAAATGATTATAGCCGGGGGTTTGATCTGCTGCTGAAACTGCTGGGCCCGGCGGGAGACCGGCCGGAAACCAGGTCCCCTTACGGGGTGTTCGATCTGGCCGCTAACGTCTCTGAATGGACAGCCAGCGATTTCGCCCCTTATCCGGGCAGTCGATATCATGACCCCGGTTACGGTAAGGGAAAGAAGGTGGTCAAGGGCTATTATTCCACCGGCAGAGACCGGCCGCTTTACTCCCCGTTTTTTTACCGCTCTGCCGCCCGGTACGGGATGAGAGAAGACCGAGTTTCCGATAACCTCGGCTTCCGCTGCGCCATGGATATAAAAAGAAACGAACCGCCTCCGGTCAACCGGCCCGATCCCGATTCGGAAATGGTGTATGTGCCGGCCGGCTCCTTTATCATGGGAACCGACAAAACCAGAGAAGAAAAGATCCCTGAGGCTTACGGACTTTCGGAAATCCCTTATGAAGATGAAACCCCTCAGCAAAAGGTTTTCCTCGATGGCTTTTATATTGACCGGTACGAGGTAACCATTGGAGCGTTCCTGAAATTCCTGGCCGCCAGGAACCGGCCGGAACCGGAAGTCTGGCGGAATATAAAACTCAAGGAAAAACAAAACCTGCCCGCCACCTCCATCACCTGGTATGAAGCGGCCGAATACGCGGCCTGGGCGGGAAAACGGCTGCCTACTGAAGAGGAATGGGAAAAGGCCAGCCGGGGCACGGACGGTTCCCGGTTCTTATGGGGAAATAAGATCACCGATCTGAACAGGGAAAATTATCTGGATATGCTGGTGCCGGTGAATGAGTTTATTTTCGCGGCCAGCCCTTACGGGGCCTGGGGAATGAGCGGCAACGCCTCCGAATGGACCGCCAGCTGGTACGAGCCTTACCCCGGCAATAAAACCGCCAATAAGCTCTACGGCAAAAAGCGCAAGGTCATCAGGGGGGGATCATATAAACAGACCGGTCATTATTTCATCGCGTATTACCTGCGCCTGGCCTGCCGGGATACCGCCGACCCGACCAGGGGCTACCTTAATATCGGTTTCCGCTGCGCCAGCGATCTTCCCTGAGAGAAACCAGGATTTATGAACTTACGCGTTATTTGAAAACCTCTTTTTTCAGGTGGTATTTCTTCATTTTGTTGTGGATGGTCCGGCGGTTGAGGCCGCTGGCCCGGGAAACCTTGGCAATGCTTCCCTGGAAAGTTTTCAACTGCCCGGAAAGGTATTCCCGTTCACACCGGCTCAAGAATTCGGACAGGGAAACCGCCGGGGCTTTATAATCAAGCAGCTTGGTTTCCGGTTTCAGAGGAGGAACGGGAATATCAACCTCCTCTAACGTATTACCCCGGGTGATCACCGCCGCTTTTTCGATTATATTCCTGAGTTCCCTTACATTGCCGGGCCAATGGTAATGCATCATCTTGTAAAGGGCGCCCTGGGAGATAAACAGGATGTTTTTCTTGAGTTCTCTGTTGCACCCTTTTAGAAAATCAGCGGCCAGCAGGGGGATATCCTCGAGCCTATCCCTGAGCGGCGGAATCTCGATGTTTATCACATTGAGCCGGTAAAAAAGATCGCTTCTGAATCTTTTATTCTCAATCAACTCTTCCAGGTTCTGGTTGGTGGCCGCTATCACCCTGACATCCACCTTGACCGTTTTCTCCCCTCCCACCTTGTCGAATCTCTTTTCCTGAAGCACCCGGAGCAGTTTCGCCTGAGTAATGAGCGGCATTTCTCCGATTTCGTCCAGGAGGACCGATCCGCCGTCCGCCAGCTCAAACTTGCCCTTTTTGTCTCGAATCGCTCCGGTAAACGCCCCCTTTACATGGCCGAATAATTCCGATTCCAACAAAGTTTCCGTCAGGGTGGCGCAATTGATCGCCACCAGCCTTCTTTTACTTCTCCGGCTGTTGTAATGAATCGCCTTGGCGATCAATTCTTTGCCGGTGCCGGTTTCTCCGGTGATCAAGACCGGAAAACTGTTGTCCGCCAACTGAAGAATCAACTCGAAAATCTCACCCATCTTCCGGCTTCGGGAAATCAGATTACCAAACCGGTACTTGTTTTCTATCTCTCCTTTTAACCGGTCGATCTCCAGCCGGTTTTCGGTTAACTCACTTTTCAGTCGATCGATATGCTTTATTTGCTGCTTTTCTTTGCTTACCTGACGGGTAACATCCTGACCGACCAGGACAACCCCGATCACTTTACGCCGATCATCGAAAAGAGGGGTATAGGAAAGACGGACGAATCTCATTTCATGGGCCGGGTTCTGGTATTGAACCGCTTCCACGTTAAAGGTCTTTCCTTTTTTCAGCACCGCTTCCAGGTTGTCTTTCAAATCCAGGGGAATTCCATAGAGACCACTGTCCAGCAAATTGTTTCCGATCATCTTCTCGGGCTGGACATTCCAGGTCAAGGCGGCCGCCTTGTTTATGTAGGTTATCTTAAGATCGTTGTCGGTGATGATAATGTGCGAGTTGATACTGTCGAGCACGCTTTTGCTGTAGCTGCCCGAATTTACCAGTTGACCGATCGTCCGGTCGGCCTGGGAATCAAGATAAGGTTCCAGGTTTTTTTTATCAGAATTCATAAACATGTACAACGTTATACCGGAAATTTGTAATGAAAACAAGGGATACAATCAGTTAACTGATTTCACCCGGAAGATTTTCAGCAGGCGGTTACTGTATATTTCTGTTAAGTAGGGGCTGGCCGTGTTTACCCCCAGATCTTTTTCCCGCTCGGTATAAACCAGATAATCCAGCCGGTAACGGGAAAAGACCTCTCTTTTATAATAACCGTTTTCCTGAAACCGTTTCAGCTGATCCGGGTAGTAGCGGTGGGACTGCCTGATCGACCAGGCGAGCAGCTCCGGCTGTCTCGGGTATTGGGAGGGGCCGAAAAACCAGGGGTGGTATGATAATTTCCGCCACCCCTCCCGAGCCCGTTTACGGTTGTAATAAGCCCGGTCCCGCCAGACGTACTGCCCCGGCGTAGTCTCTTTTATGCCGGCGATCATGAAGGCGCAGCCGATCCGGTCGAACAGTTCGGTAAGGGGGGCCAGACTGTTCTGCATACCGGTCAGGTACGCCCTTAAATCGCCATGATATTTGAAATAGACGATATTGTCGTAATCAAAGGATAAGAAGACCTCTCCCGGAGCCGAATGCCGGGAAAGCCATTGCCGGCCGGTCTTGATCTCGGCGGGAATTCGGGGGGGGATCATGCTCTGCCGTTGCCGCTGGATCATGCTGAAAACCAGCAGTCCGCTCAAAACGACGGTGGCGGTCAATTGATAACGTTTCCGCCAACGGCTTACGGTCAGGGAGTAAAGCAGCCAGGCCCCGCTCAGGGACAGCCAGGGAAGGAGTATCCGGATAGGGTAATGCTCCTTCTGCACGGAAGAGCCGGTCAGGATATCAGCCATGAACACCACCGCGAAAGCCGGCAGATAGGCGTAATGAAAATCCCGCTGCCAGCGGTTTTCCTTAAACCGGCTGATTGAAACATGGATAACCGTGTAAACGGCCAGAAAAATTAAGACGTTGATTTCTTCCCGGGTGAGCCGCAGGGGAAAGGGCCGGAAAGATTGCCGGGCGGCCACCCAGGCCGGAAACTCCCGCTTCAGCCTGATTACCGTATACAAAGCCGGCAGACCGGTCAGCAGGCTGAACGCCCCCAGTTCAACCGTCCGGAAAGCCCTTCTCCTTTCCCCGGTTACAAAATAGACGGCTGACAGAACCGCCAGAAAAGCCCCCATGAAACTTATGTAATACGGGTAGACATAAAACAGGCTTCCTACGCTTATGGCCCCTGTCAGGAAACGGGAGCGGTTCTCCGGTTCCTCCAGGAAGCGGAACAAAGCGTATACCGCCGCCAGAAAAAAGGGGAAGGCGGCCAGAGGAATGGCATAGCGATTGAAAGCCAGCTCCGCATGTAACAGGTGTTCCTTGCTCCAGGCCAGGTAATCGTACCAGCCGGTTCTGAAGAGAATGGCGATCATTTCCACGGGCAGGGCAAACAACAAAACAGCGGAAAAGACGGCCAGCGGGAAATGCCGGGAAAGCCGGTACACCAGGTACACCACCAGGGAAAAAAGCCCGCTTACCAGGATAAACCGGAATCCGAACAGCCAGAAAAGGAGCTGACCGCCGAAGAGCTTGGCGGGCAGCGCCATCAGCAGCAGAGGCAGCAGAAAGATGGTTTGAGGATAGACCGGCAGGTCCCGGTATTCGTGAAGGGAAACGTCCGAAGGGAAGAAGCCGTCTCTCCTCATCTTCTCCACGATTTCCAGGTAATTGGCCGTATCCCGCAAGGGGATTTCATCCTGATAGCCCAGAGGAACCCGGCAGGCAACCAGTTGATACAGGTTGGGAAGGAGATGAACAACAGCTACCAGTATCGCAAAAACCAGGGTCGCCAACACCATGTTTTTTTGCCTCAACCGATATGGTTTCATGTTTACGCCGCAATTCGCTTAGTAAATAACAACCCTATTATTCCATAGATAACCGCTCCCGCTAACACAAAAATATGCACATAAAAGGCCGAGGCGATCGCGGCCTGCTTACTTACCCCCATCAGCATGTAACCGACCGTCCAGCTGGCCTCCATGGTTCCGAACCCGGCCAGGCCGTTAACCGGCAGCACATTGGCCAGGATGGAAAAGGTGGACCCGATCACCACCGAAAAGAACGACAGCTCTATACCGAACTCCCGCATCAGCAAGAAGCAGAGAGAGAACATACACCCCCAGACCAGAACAGAAGAAAATAAAGAGAGGGCATAAGTCTTCCCCTTGGAAATCGTTTTCAGGCTGAGCACAAGTTCTTCCAGCTTGCCCAGGATTTTCCCAACCGGGGGCTTCCTGTCCAGTTCAAACCGGCAGGCGATCTTCTTGGCAACAGAGAGAGTCTTTTCTCCCAAAAAACCGACAAAGACCAGCAGAATAACGGCGAGCGCCAGAAAAAACGACATAATCAGGCTGATTTTTTTCAGCAGCGGCGATTGCTGCTGATAAGTCATGCCCACCCCGATCAGAAAATAGAGGGAAATGGTCAGGTAATCGAAGATGCGTGCGATCAGGAGCGTGCTTACCCCTTCGGCGGCCGGTAAGCCCTTTAATTTCCTGAGCAGGTAGATATAGGTAACCTCCCCCGACCGGAACGGCAGCAGACGGTTATACATATTATGAACGCTGGTGACCGGGGCCAGGTGGGTTATGCTTATCTTCCGGGAATGGATCAGCAGATAAAAACGCCAGGTAATGAAAAGCAGGTAGCCGAAATAAAGCGACAAGCCTTTCCCGACCATCGGCAGCGAAAGAGAAAGAAAAGCCCGGCCCGCTTTTGACAGATCGATCTGATAGACCAGCAGGCCGACCAGCAGCAGGGTGAGGATTATCGGGAGGAAACTCTTTTTCAAGTGAACACTCTTATCAGTCAAATTCCGCCAGATTGGCCTGTTTTCTCGAAATTTCCCTCTGCCGGGTCTTCTTTTCCCGGGAATCCAGGTCAAAGCGCATAAACTCTTTGGCGGTCGGTTTATGGCGGTTGCAGCGGGTGGTCGGCTCGGTTCCCACCTTGAAATCCTCCATGATGATATCAGCGCAGTCCCTGGTGGCCAGCAGCCCGCTTTTCCGGTCAACCGCCACCCGGATAATACCGGAAGGAAGGGCAAAATTCCGGGGAATCTTTTTACGAAGCGCCTTATACATAAACCTGGTCCAGATGGGGCTGGCCGCCCGGGAACCGGTTTCCTGCTTTCCCAGGCTTTTATTCCGGTCGAACCCCACCCAGACGCCGGTGAGAATATCCGGAGAAAAACCGATAAACCAGGCGTCCACATTCTGGTTGGTGGTTCCGGTCTTTCCGGCCACCGGTCTGCCCAGCGCCTTGGCCCGCCAGCCGGTTCCATGAGTGACCACCCCTTCCAGCATCGAGGTGATCAGATAAGCGGTATCCTCGTCCAGCACCCTTTTAAGCACCGGCTCCGCTTCCCAGACGATCTTTCCCCGGCTGTCGGTAATCCGCTGGATGACATACGGCTCAGCCCGGTTGCCGTTATTGGCGAACACGCTGTAAAGGCTGGTCATATCCATCAGGCTTATTCCGGAGGTTCCCAGAGCCAGGGAGAGGTCAGGAGAAAGTTTCGCTTTAATGCCCAGCTTTCGGGCGAATTTGATGGTAAAAGGCACGCCGATTTTCTGCAGCAGCTTAATGGTAACCACGTTCTTGGAATGCTCCAGGGCGGTTCTGAAGGTGGTTTCACCGGAAAAGCTGTCTTCATAGTTGGCCGGCCTCCATTTCCGGTAGACCTCAGCCGTATCGAGCAGCAGGTCACCCAGGGTATGTCCCTGGGTAAGGGCGGCTCCGTAAATCAGCGGTTTGAAAGCGGACCCCGGCTGGCGTTTGGCCTGGATAGCCCGGTTGAATTTGCTGGAAACGAAATCATATCCCCCCACCAGGGCCATAATCTTTCCGGTGGCCGCCTCCAGACAAACCAGGGCTCCCTGCACCCGGGGTTCCTGAACCACTTTAAACCGGGGAACTCCCCCCTTACCGGCGGAAACTTTCACCACCTTCAGCAAAAGCGGCTTTCCCGGTATCAGGATATCGCCAAAATCATAAGACAAAAGCCATTCGTAATCGCTCTTATCTATTTTATAAAGTTCTTCCCGCTCCTCGCCTTTTAAGGATATCTTTATGGAAGATTCGTTAACCTCACTGATCCAGCCCAGTACCTTCCGGTTCTTTTCAAACTGGAAATCCGGAGGTACCGGGTAAAGTTTCTCCAGGATTTCCGGATGCTCGACCGGCCGGAGGCCCTGTCTGATATCCAGTTCCTCCAGGCCTCTTTTCAGCTGTTTTACCGCCTCTTTCTGCAGAAACGGATCCATAGTGGTGTAAACCCTGAGACCGCCCCGGTAAACCTGGGAGCTGCCGTACTTTTTTTTCAGAATCCGGCGGACGTATTCCGCGAAAAAGGGAAACCTTATCCGCTTGTCATGATACCGTTTCAACACCAACTTCTCCTCAACTGCCGCTTTATATTCCTCTTCGGTAATTTTATTGTTGATCTTCATCAATCTCAGAACAATCCGGCGGCGTTTCAATGATCTTTCCGGATGTCTCAGGGGAGAGTAAGTGTTGGGAGCTTTAGGTAGAGCGGCTAAAGCGGCGCATTCAGCCAGATCCAGAAACTGGCAGCTCTTACCGAAATAATGCAGGGAAGCGGCTTCAATGCCATAGTTTCCATGCCCGAAATAGATCTGATTCAGGTAAAGCTCCAGAATATCCTGTTTAGTATAACTCTGTTCGATCCTGATCGACAGAATCGCTTCCTGAAACTTTCTTAACAGGGTTTTCTTCGGGGTGAGAAACAGGGCCCGGGCCAGTTGCTGGGTAATGGTGCTGGCGCCCTGGGCATAGCGCCCTTTTTCGATATTGGCCCAGATCGCCCCGCTTACCCGGACCCAGTCCAGGCCTTTATGCCGGTAAAAGCGGGCGTCCTCCACGGAAATAAAGGCGTCTATCAGCTTACGGGGCATCCTGGAGATGGGGAACAGAATCCGTCTTTCAATGGAGAATTGAGCGAACTCCTTACCGTTCCTGTCGTAAAGATAGGTTATTTGATTAGGCCGGTAATGTTTCAGTGAGTCTATATTAGGGATCTCCAACAGCACGGAATAATAAAAGATTACCGCTCCCGTTATCAAAACCGCCAGCAGGATTCCGCTCAGCTTGATTATTTTTTTACTGGCTGCCATTTTTACCTGCCGGGATCTCCATGATGAATTTGGTTCCTTTAGGCTGATTGTCTTCCAGCCTGATATATCCCTGGTGATCGGTAACTATTTTATGAATAATGCTCAGTCCCAAACCGGTTCCCGCTTTCCTGGTGGAAAAATAAGGGAGAAAGAGCTTGTTCTTGTCCTCTGCCGTAATCCCTCTTCCCCGGTCGATTACCTTGATTATAACCGATTGCAGGTCAGCGTCGTACTCGGTAATGACTTTAATGGTTTTATCCTTTTCAAAAGCGGCGATAGCATTATCTATGAGGTTTACCAGCACCTGTTTCATCTGCTGGGAGTCCAGTTGGAGCGCGGGGAGTTCGGGATCCAGATCAGTCATAAGGTTAACCCCGCTGGGATGATCCTGATACAGGTTGACCGTGTTGGAGACGATCCGGTTGAGATCGACCGGTTTTCTTTTAACCACCGGCATCCGCGAGAACCGGGAAAATTCGTTCACCAGGTTCTTTAAATGTTCCACCTCATCTATGATAACACCGGTGCATTCGCTCACCACCTGGGGGTAATCGGGAGCTTTCTCCTCGAATTTTTTTTTGAGCCTCTGCGCGCTGAGCTTTATCGGGGTAAGAGGGTTCTTGATTTCATGGGCGATTCTCCGGGCGATCTCTTTCCAGGCGGCCGCTTTCTGAGCCTTGATAAGCTGGGTTAAATCCTCCAGCACCACCACCGACCCCTGCGGATTTCCGCCCGGGTCGGCCAGGAGCGTGAGAGAGACCAGCAGGGTAATGGGATTGTTCTTGATATTTAACATCAGGGGCCGCTGAATACGCCTGGTCCGGGATTCGACCGCCTCCTGCAATATATTGGTAAGGGGGCTGTAATTAGGCGAATTAAAACAGGACTCGAACGGCTTTCCCCGCAAATCCTCTTCCTGGAACCCCAGTATCTGCAAAGCCGATTTGTTGATGGTGGAGATAAACCCCTGGTTATTGATGGAAAAAACCCCGGCCGCCACGTTTTCCAGAAGGGCCTCAATGTATTCCCTCCTTTCATCCAGAACGGTATTGGCCTCTTTGAGATACTGATAAGCCTTTTCCAGATCCGCCTTCCCGATTCTCAGATCCCTGGTCATATGGTTGAAGGAATCCACCAGGATCTTGATTTCATCGTCCGCCTCCACCTCCACTTCATAGTCCAGGTTTCCGCCGGCCACCTCCCTGGTTCCCTCAACCAGTTTCTGGAAAGGAATGGTGATCCTTTTGGCCAATTGCACCCCTCCCCAGATGGCGGCAAACAAAATCAGGAGGGTAATGACCAGAATAACCGACAGATAGGTGGTCTTCAGGGGGCTTTTATAACTCTTGCGCTTGACGAAGTTTTCATAAACCATTTTTATCCGGTTTATCTTGGCCAGAAAACCGGAAGGGTCATAGTAACTGAACAGAATCACCCCGATGATCCTGTGCTTTTCCTTTTTGCCGGAAAAGACGGGAACCACTGAATCGATCAGATGATGAGGGCCGGAAAAAGAGCGCTCTGCTCCTTGAAATCCCTGTTCCACCAGCCTTTTGTAATACTTTTTCAGAGAGCCTGCCGGGATAACGGGATTATTAAGAGAAATAACGGATTTGCGATTTCCAAAGACAATTTTAACGGCTCCCAGGTGGTTTTCCCGCTGCTTTTGCCGGATAAGTTCTTTTAT
>JBHHXV010000036.1:0-13498 GCA_046757225.1 bacterium | reverse complement strand
ATCATTCAATATCACGTTCAAAATAAAACTCAGGCCCATCCGGTCGGCAATCGCGCTTATTTCCTCATGAAAGAGATTGTTGCTCAGGTTTCCCGGAAAGGCGAACTCATCGTTGAGAAAATGATAATTATGAGTGGTTTTGATGGTTTCTTCACCGGCCGCCCCGATAGCCACGGTCTTCCGGCCGCCGCTGAAACCGGCGTACTGGTGAGGCTCTATCACTCCGGTGGATATAACGAAATCAGCCTCCCAGACCAGCCTGTTCACTTCAACGGGGGTGCCCCGGTCAGTGGACCCTAAAGAACGCATCCGCTCCTTGTCTGAAGCATTATGATCGCAGATCTCAAAAGATTGACAGACCTCCTGTCCCAGTAAAGCGGCCTTTTCCTGGCTCCCCAGGGTACGGTGCAGCCCACCCCCGATCAGGATTTTTATCCGCTCCCGCTTGACTCCGGCTGATAAAAGCTTCTCCAGCAGAGGGGGCAGCAGAAGATGATTAGGGCAGGGCCTGGTGTTGTCCGTTACGACAATACAAACCTGGCTCTTTGAAGAGAGCGTTTGGGTCAGGGGAAGGGAGTTGACCGGGGAATCCAGGGCTTGTTTGATGCCGGTTTCCAGCTCCTGTATCTGCGGCAAACCTTCTTTTGCCGCGATATCCACCAGGAAGTTATCGGGGAGAGGGAAGGATAACCCGTTTTTACCGTAATTGATTTTATATTGACTGCTTGCCACTTTAGCTTTTATGTTAACAAGGTGTATACGTATCTTGTTAAGCCCATATCAAGCATTTCCGCACCAATGCCTGGCCCTTGTATTGCCAGAGCCATATCAATCTTACTGATTTCTTATCATTCTTATACGGTTGCTTTGTTGGCGCTCCCGAATTATTCGGGTTAAATCGGCTTGTCAAACTTGCCCGCATAACCGGTCATTTCCAGATAACCGGCACCGCCGGCCTTGCTTCCCTCGTATGTACCGGAAACCGAAACAGAGCCTTCCCAGTAATTTACGCCGGTACTGCCCCCGGTGTTCAACTCCTGATTATCAATATCGGCCTTTACTTGTAAACTGATTTTATACGCCGGTAAAGCAACCTTCCAGGCTATGGGATACCTGCCTCCAGTTTCGGGAGAAACCCAATACCGAAGCGGCGTCAACCGGAACTCTTTCAGGCTCAAATGTTTGTATTTCCCATTAGGAAACACCAGGGTGCCGCTGGAATATTTATCCGGCCTTCCATCCTTCAAGCGCATATGATAGCACATCAGTTCCAGATTATTGTCCAGTTGAATAGAGAACCAGTCCCAACCCTGTTGGTATTTTCCTATCTGTCTGGTGCAGAACTCATGGTCCATCCAACTGACGCCGGTTACCCTTTGTCGCCTGCCTTCCCAGGTTAATGTGCCGCCGGTCATCAACCTGGTATATGAATAATAATGGGACCCCCCGCCGCTCCCCGATGATTTCCGGTCAAAGCCGTCTTTTCCGTTAATCACCCGTTCCTTCCCTGGGACCAGAGAGAAATCGATCTTTAATTTATCCGTAGCCGCTTTAAGGTGAAACTCTTCATCAGCAAGTTGGCCAACGGAATCGAAATTGCCGCTTAAAATCCAGTTGCCCGTCCAAACCCGTAGCCGCTCACCGGAAGCCCCGGCCTGGCCCACCCCTCCCCGGCTGATCCGGTGGTCGAAATAAAATTTCCCGTTAACGATGTCAGTAAGAGCCAGGTGGGCAAAATACAGGTCAGAGAGCGCCCATTTTGAACGAATGTTTCCTTTCAGCCTGGTGCCAAGCCGAAAAAAGGTTAACTGATAACCGAATTCCCGTTTTTCTTTACCGTGAAAATGCCGGAGCGGAGTCTCCCCAATCTTGGGGGGCAGCCGGTTCTTTTCATCATAAGTGGGTGACGGATGGCCCGTCATGAAACGTTCTGTTTCCAGATGGCCGGTAAAATACCACCATTCGATCTTGTACTTGTTATGGGAGTAATGGTCCTGGGGAAAACGGAAAGTATAACCCGGTCTGGCGATTTCAAATTGGCGGGCAGAGATTGAAGAGGGAATCAAGAAAGATAAGAATAAGAGAAAGGGTATAATTTCTCTATACCTCTAAAATAAAAAGGGGAACGCTTATTTCACAAGCCATTCACCTCTTATAACTATTAATAAATCACCCCAGTTTAAGATAAACTACAGTGACTTAAATATTAATGTTCATATCTCAAGCTGAAGTTTTCATGAGCAGCGGATTTATCAAAATCCATGGAATAATCATCGTCAACGGTTGGACACCTTTCATCTCCTCCGTGATGGCATCTGTTACAGGTGGCCTGGGTCGGTCTGACATATTCTTTGGAAAAGATTTCGGTAATAGTAAAGGTTCTTCTTTTTTTGGACATCGATTGAAAATATTTTGAACCCGGGCCATGACAGGCTTCACAGGTAACCCCTCCCATTTCCGGAGTGGTATCGTTATCAACATATCCTCCCGGCACGCCGTAACCGGTAACGTGACATTTCAGGCAGAGCGAAACCTTGGTATAGTCTTTCTGGGGGTCCAGCCCGGCCTCTGTTTTGTTATCCACGCTTATATTGGGGAAAAGGGCTTTATAGGACTGAAACGACATTGAAGAATTGGTGCGCCATGATTTATACCACTTTTTATGGCACCCCTTACATCTGGCAATTGTTAGATAATGGGCTTTTTTCGCATAAGCTTTTCCATGAAACACAGCAACAGTAAATAGAATAGCTACTATTGCCCCCGACAACCAAATTCTTTTTCTTTTTTTAACCGGATACCAATGCATAGATAATCTCTTACCTTCTCTACTCGGGTTATAAGCCAGCGTGCGCAATAATTTTGAAAACTATAACTCGGATAGCAATTATATGTCAAGGTTTTTCTTCTTTTTATAAGAATTCTCATTTTAAACAACACGAAAATAAGCGTCTAAATAACTCTTGGAAACGGTATCCCAGTGAAATCTCCGGGAATCACGCCGGTTTCTCCTGCTGAATATTCGGGCTGTTTTTTTATCTTGCAGCAGCTTAATTATATGTCCGGCTAACATGGCGGTATCATATTTAGGCGCAAGAAAACCGTTATATCCATGTTTTACCAATTCATTAACCCCGGCGGTGTCGAAACCCACCACCGGCAGTCCCAAAGCCATCGCTTCGGTCACTGCTATTCCAAAAGCCTCTTTCAAAGAAGGGCAAACCAGCAATTCAGCTCCGGCCAGAGCGGCGAATTTTTCCCGGCCGGTCTTGACGCCGGTAAAGATAATCTTTCCTGAGAGCTCTGCTTTCAGTGACTGTTCTACGAGATTAACTCTTTCTTCACCATCTCCGACAATAAGCAGTCTTAGATCGGGGCACACTGAAATTACTTTTTTGAATGACTCTATTAACAGGTTGACCCCTTTCATTTTTTGCAGGCGTCCCAGATAAATTATATATGGAGTTTTAAGGTCACCAGAATAACCGGCCTGAAATATCCGGGGGTCTATCCCATGAGGAATCCGGAGATTTTTCTCTGGATTTCCCGCCAGGTCTACGGAGGATTTCCACAACGCCAGGCTGGGAGAAGTCACCAGATCGGCTTGAGAAAGGGCAGCAACTGTTTTTTTCTTTATCTTGATGTCATAAGTCAATCCGTACGATAATTCAGGGATTCTCTGAACATCCACCCCATGGGTGGTTACCACTACCGGAACCCCCCGTGATTTACCCCAGGCCGCCGCCGCGTAACCGGAAGGATAAACAAAATGGGCGTTGATTACATCAAACCCCGAACGGGCATACACCAATCCCAGGTTTATCCGGTAATCAAGTTCTATATTCTCTTTATATTCGGAGCAGAAGCTTTTAAGCCTGGTTACCCGGTAGCTTTTTTTCTCTTCAGGGACGCTCGGAGCCAGCACCTCTACCTGGCATCCTTTCCTGACAAGCGCTTCAGCCAAATAATGAACAACATATTCAACTCCGCCGATACCTGGTAAAAAGAAATCGCTGACTAAGCATATCTTTAAGGCCGATCTCATTAAACCGTTTGCTGGAAAAAAGAAAGGAAATAGAGGGAGGAAAGAACTTAATTATAGAAGCTTTTATTGATAAAGGAATTTATTTCCCCGATACCGATGGAGTCAATAGGGTCGAAATGAAAGCCCGCCTGCAAATGACTGTCATTTTCCATGTCTTTGTCAGCATCTGAATTAGGTTGGTCTATTGATGTATCTTTACTGGAGAGCCAAGTCATGCTTCCGGTAATAACGGAAGGTTCTTTGGCATGATTCAGTTTTAAAGCCAGACAGACTGTTTGTTGACTGACCATCTGATCCCATAGAATATCGGTGTACAATGAGTTTTCTTCCTTAATTTCAACCTTCGCTCCGCTACGGGAAATATCGAGCACATTGGCCGCTATCTTTATAGTATCGCCCCTGGCAATCCAATTCTGGACCCAAATATGAGCGTATACCTGACAGGAAAATCTCTGAGTGTTTCTCCTCTCAGTAATTTTCATTGTTTACACCGCCTTCCATTCTTATTATATTATAACACAATATTTATGTCACCACAACCAATGAACATCCGTTGTGCAAATAAAATTACTTTTTCTTTAAGGCATGAACATTATTGTTACATATATGCGATATCAAAGAATTTATTTTTTTTATAGTGGTTTCCTCTGTTTGATTAAAGCGAAAACCGACTTGATATTTTCGCGGTTCCACTGCTTCTTTACTGGAAAAGTCATTGAAATCCGTGTCCAGATCTCCAGCCGAATTCCAGGTCATTACCCCATTAATAAGTATGGGTGAATCTTTCGCTTCTCTAAGTAACTCTAAAGAGACCATTTCCTGGCAAAGTATCCGTTCCCACAAGAGGCTGCTGTACCTGGATTTAGACGGATGGTTATCAATAACTTCCAGGGCCAGTCCCTGATTGGAAATATTTACAGCCGTTCCCAGAATCTCCACCGTATCTTTCTCTTCATCCCAGACCGGCAGTCTTATTTTCACGCTCATCCGGCAAAGATAACGCTTATCCTCTCTTTTATCCACCATCATAATTCTCCCCCATGGTCCCCATTTTCTTCGGAAGGTCTGGTTTTCCAACGGCGGTGCACCCAGAACCACTGCTGGGGATATCGATAGACCATCTCAGTCAGGGCGTCGGTTATTCGCTGAGTATTAAGCCGGACATCATTGTTAAGATTATCGCTTTTTTGCATTGCGATTTCCTCTCCGCAAGAAACCCGGTAATGAGTTGGACCATCTCTATAAATAAAAATGGGGACAACCGGCACACCGGTGCGAATCGCAAAAATCGCCGGAGCAGTGGTGGTGCAGGCGGGAATCCCCAGGAAATCAACAAAAACACCTTTATCCGCCGAAACATTCTGGTCAACCATTATTCCCACAGATTCCTTGTTTTTTAATTTGGCCATCACCGCCCTGGCCGCTTTTTTCTTACTAATCACCCCGATTCTGCCGTTACTGGTTCTATATTTTTCCAGCAGCTTATTAATAAATTTATTATCAAGCGGCCTGACTATGATATTAAGCCGCGCGGTCCCGAAGATACTATAATAAAGCGGCAGCAGTTCCCAGGCTCCAAAGTGGGCGGTAACCATTAACAGCCCCCTGTTTTTTTTATAGGCCCGCTTGAGAGGGGTCAGGTCACCGGACACCAAATCGGCCAAACGCGATTTATCCGCAAGGCCCAGCAGACGACAGGAAACCATGAGAGACCTCCCCTGCTCTTCAAAGCACTGCCGAGCTATCCGGTTTATCTCGAATTGAGGTTTATCCGGGAAGACTGCCGCCAGATTATTTAAGGCGACTTTACGATGCCTGGTGTCCACGGCGAACCAGAACCGTCCCGCAACCACGCCCAGCTTCATCGCCCAGGCCAGCGGCAAACAACGGAAAATCACCAGAACCGACCGGGCCAGCAAATAAACCAGGTAATCAACAAAGCGGGACCGGCTTTGAATTATTCCTTCTCCTTCGTTTTGACCAAAGCAAACGATAAGGCCTCACCCGCCAGGCTTACAAACTTAAAATTTACTTTTTTCCTGACATAACGGGGAAGTTCTTCTATGTCATTACGGTTATCCTCGGGCAACATGACATTGAAAATTCCCGCCCGCATCGCCGCCAGAACTTTCTCGTTAATTCCCCCAACCGGCAGCACCCTTCCGCTTAAGGTAATCTCTCCGGTCATCGCCAAATCGTTTTTTATGGGAACCCCCTTCAATCTGGAGGTAATAGCCGAAGCGATGGCAACCCCGGCTGAGGGGCCGTCCTTGGGTATCGCCCCGGCCGGTACATGGATATGGATGTCGTTCTTTTCAAAAACAGACTCCTTGATTTCCAGAACCTCGGCATTACTATGGATATAGCTTAAAGCCGCCTGAGCGGATTCTGTCATCACCTCTCCCAGGTGTCCGGTGATGATCAACTTTCCCGACCCCTTCATCTTCGAGGCTTCCACAAACAAGATGTCACCCCCGGCCTCGGTCCAGGCCAGACCGGTGGAAACCCCTATCGTTATCTTGGCGTTCATGGTGGTTCTGTGCAGTTTTTGAGCTCCCAGGTATTTCCTCAGGTTTTTACTGGTTACCATGTATTTACGTTTTTTCCCTTCAGCCACTTCCCGGGCCACCTGGCGGCAGACTGCGCCTATTTCCCGCTCAAGGTTACGCAAACCGGCTTCCATCGTATACTCGAAAATAATCTTCAACAAGGCGTTATCGCTGAAATCGAGCAGTTTGGAGTTGATTCCATTTTCCTTCAATTGCCGGGGAACCAAGTACCTTTTCGCTATTAAAAGCTTTTCTCTCTCATTGTAACCGGACAAACTGATAACCTCCATCCGATCCCGAAAGGCGGGTTGAATAGGGTCTATCTGATTGGCGGTAGTAATGAAAAAGACTCTGGAAAGATCGAACGGCACCTCCAGAAAGCGGTCTACGAATTTGTCGTTCTGCTCCGGATCCAGGACTTCCAGCAAGGCATCGGCCGGGGACCCCCGCAGGTCTGACCCGATCTTATCCACCTCATCGATCATAAAAACCGGATTATTGGTGCCTGCCTGTTTAAGGCCGTTGATTATCCGTCCCGGAAGGGAACCTACATAAGTGCGTCGGTGTCCCCGTATCTCCGCCTCATCCCGCACCCCTCCCATGGAAAGTTGAACGAATTTACGCCCCATCGCCCGGGCTACCGACCGGCCCAACGAGGTTTTACCGACACCTGGAGGACCTACCAGGCAAAGAATCGGGCTTTTCATGCCGGGATTCAGCTTACGAACCGCCAATGATTCCAGAATTCGTCTTTTTACCTTATGAAGCCCATAGTGATCCTCATCTAAAATCTTTGACGCCCCTTTGATATCCAGTTTATCTTTGGAAAAACTGTTCCAGGGAAGCGAAATAATAGAATCCAGATAATTTCTGATAATGGCGGCTTCGGCCGATTCTCCGCCCATACGCTCCAGCCGGCTGAGCTGTTTCTCCGCTTCTTTTCCCACATCTTCCGGCAATTGAGCGGAAATAATTTTTTCTCTGAGTTCCTCAATCTCACCGTCATATTCCTCTTCCTGCCCCAATTCGCTCTGAATAGCTTTTAACTGCTGCCTCAGATAATACTCCCGCTGTTTACTGTCAATCTCCTTTTTGGCCCGATTCTGAATCTTCTGCTGCACTTGAAGAAGTTCTATTTCCTTGGCTACCAGGTTATTGACTAATTTTAAACGAACTACCGGGTCCAAAGCCTCCAACACCTCCTGGGAGGAAGTGGGATCAAAACCGAAATTGGAAACGACCAAGTCGGCTATTCGGCCGGATTCATTGATATTATTGGCCACATCAATTACATCCGGCATGATGTTCTTACCCAGAGAAACGCATTTCCTAAGCTGTGACCGCATATTCTTAATGAAAATATCATTGATGTCTCCCGATTCAGGGGAAACAGTCTCGGTCAGTTTCTCCACTTCCGCCCGATAATAAAAGTCGTCTTTCCTGATATTCAGCGCCCTGGCCCGCATCATTCCCTGAACCAGTATCTTGGCGCTTCCGTCAGGCAGCTTTATATGTCGCATAATCACCGAAACCGTGCCAACTTCATAAAAGTCGCCCACTTTGGGATCATCTACCTCAGGGCTTTTTTGAGCGGTTAAAAAGATTATGCCGTTCTGGGTAAGCGCGCTTTCCACTACCTGTATAGATTTTCGGCGTCCTACAAACAACGGCACAATCGTATAAGGAAACACCACCACGTCCCGCACTATCAACATGGGCAATTCAGAGGGAAACTCGAACAGTTCCATTTGAGACAATTTCGATTGATCAAACATATATTATTCCAAATATACCAGGTAACGGTCCATACCCGGTTTTTCCGCAAACTTCATTACCAGAGCGTGCCGACCGCCAGAGCGCACCTTTTCCACAAACCGCTCCCCAGACAAAACCGTCTTACCTTCGGAATTATACCATACTACTTTTACGGTTACACCCTTGATATCATTATGGGAAAGATTTTGTATGGTTGCGGAAATCACTTTTTCTGAAACCATGTTTTCATATACTCTTAAATTTACCAGTTCCAGGGAGGTCTTGATTTTATAGAAACGGCTGTCCGCTGACAGCTCGTTGACCAGCCGGGGAGTCCGCAAGAAATATATCAGACTTAAAACCAGGGCTAGGGCAAAGAGATGCCGGCGAACAGCGGTAAAATACCCCTTCTTTCCGGTCATTTTACCAGAGTGGCGTTGGTAAAACCGTTTCTCTGAAGGTATCTTACATTAACCTTGGCCTTGCTGGCGGAATCAAAGGGACCAACGTAAATCACTTTATAGGTGACGGGCAGCTTTTTCCTTACTATTGCCGCTTTAAACGGCTTTATGCAGGCCGATACCTTGCGCAAGGCCTGAGAAGCATACCTCTTATTCAAGAAAGCCCCGGCTCTCACCGTATAACGGCTGTCCTGAAAATTAACGTAATTCTTGATTTTTCTTTTGGTTAATTTCCGGGAAATCCGGCGGGCGACCTCCCTGCTCGAACTTTCCGCCAGCACCAAGCTGAAATCCGCCCGGCCTTTTTCGCGAGATACTACAGCAGGGTATCCCTGACGCCTCAGGCGGTTTTTATATCGCTTCAGGGTACTGTTCAGAATAACCTTGACAACCCTTATCCGTTTTTTTAACGCTGGAGCCGCCGCCTTTGGGGGGGAAGGTTTCTTTCGAGAAGATACCTTTTTACCGTGAAAATATCGGAGTGGGGTCTTCCCAATCTTGGGGGATAACTGGCTTTTTTCATCATGAGGGGGTGACGGATGGCCCGTCATGAAAAGTTTTATTCGCCGCTTCGGTTCGGAGGTATTTCCTTGCGCAATATGTTTTGTTACCAAGACCTTTTCAGGTTTATAGCTCTGCTGACGGTATACGGTTCCCAGGTAAATCAAATAAGAAATCACCAGGACGGCGCCCAGCACTACCAGAACATTAGTGTAGTTGTTCGCCTGATCTTCCTTTTTGGGGCCGCCGGCTAAATAGGAGGGAACGCGGCTTTCCCGGGAAGAAAAGGTGTCAGAGGGGGAAGAAAAAGCAGAAGGTTTATTAAACCCCGAAGAAGCGGGAGATTCTGAAGAACCGGTCTTTTTTTCCGGTTTCTGGTTCAGTTCAGGTGGAAGTAAATTGATCTCTTTCATTTTACGGACAGAGAATCTCTTGAACCGTTTGAGCTGGAGACGCCCCAGCCTAATTTTTCTCTCAACATTGTATAATAATCGATCCGGGGATGGCAAACCAGGGAAATCCGGTCTTTGGTTTTTCTGATTTTAATCAGATCTCCCGGATAAATCTCTTTTCCCTCCTGTCCGTCCATAGTCAGGTAGACCTTGGACAAAGATCGTATCAGGGTTACTTCCACTACACTGCTGTCCGGAACGACCAAAGGACGGTTGCTTAGGGTATGCGGGCAGATAGGAGCGATTACCAGTGCCTCCATGCCCGGCTGCACTATCGGACCGCCGGCTGACAGGGAATAAGCGGTGGAACCGGTGGGGGTGGCCACAATGATGCCGTCCGAGGAAAAATTATTCAGAAAATCCCCGTTTATAGTGGTTCGGAGACAGATAACCCGGGCGATCGCCTCTTTATGGAGAATCAATTCGTTCAGGGCGCAATACTCGGCCACCGGTTCCTGGTTTCGGAATACTTCCGCTTTAAGCATTATCCGGTGATCAAGATTATAGTTCCCCGCCAGTATCTCATCCAGATAAAGGTAAAGATCAGCAGGGGAAAACTCAGCCAGAAAGCCCAGCCGTCCCAGGTTTACCCCCAGAATCGGAATATCGTGACCGATTACCGACCGGGCGGCGTTAAGGATAGTTCCGTCTCCCCCTAAAACAATCAGCAGTTCCGCCCGGGAAATCATTTCGCTGCGTTTACAGACTGCTTGTTCTCCGGCGGTTTCATCATAGAGAACCGTCAATTTCCGCTCTGACAGGTAACGATCCAGTGTGCGCATCTCCACATGATCCAGGTCAGGCTTGCAGATAACGCCGATGCAGTTCATTACTGATTCATCAGATCGATAAATCGACCGAACAGGTAAGCCGAGTCATGAGGGCCGGGAGAGGATTCCGGGTGATACTGGAGGGAAAACAGGGGATGCCAGCGGTGACGGATTCCCTCCACTGTATTGTCATTTAAATTAAGATGGGATAATTCGATTTCCGGGTGGTCGTTCAACCGCTCCCTGCCGACGGCGAACCCATGGTTCTGGGAAGTGATCTCCACCTTGCCGCTTTTAAGATCCTTTACCGGATGGTTTCCTCCCCGATGCCCGAATTTTAATTTATAGGTGTCAAGCCCCAGCGCCAGACAGAGAATCTGATGTCCCAGGCAGATACCGAATATCGGTTTCTTACCGATTAAAGATTTAACGTTTTCGATGGCGTAAGTGACCGCGGCCGGGTCCCCCGGGCCGTTGGAGAGAAAGACGCCGTCCGGATCGTATTCCATAATTTCCCGGGCCGGGGTACGGGCGGGAAAAATCTTCAAGGAGCAGCCCAGTTCCCATAAATTCCTGAGGATATTACTTTTCACTCCAAAATCGTATACCGCCACCTTCTTAACCGGTTTCGGCTGGATAAAGGTATCGCTGCGGGTGTATCCGTTTTTCAGAGTCCAGAAACCGCCTTCCCAGTCATAGGGCTCCCGGCAGCTTACCCGGCAGACCAGATCTTTCCCGGCCATCGGTTCGGCCTCGGCCGCCCGGGCAATCAGGGCAGCCGGGTCGGAAACCTCAGTGGAAATTAATCCCATTTGCGATCCGTTATCCCTGAGATGCCTGGTGAGCGAGCGGCTGTCAATCCCCTGAATACCGACAACCCCCGCTTGAACCAGGTAATCTTCAAAACCGGTTTCCGAGCGCCAGTTACTGGCGGTCCGGCTCGCTTCCTTGACAATAAATCCGGCAGCCTGAACCCGGCCGGATTCCACATCCTCGCTGTTCGCCCCGTAAATGCCGATCAGAGGGAAGGTCATATTGACAAGCTGATCTTTGTATGAGGGGTCGGTAAGGATTTCTTGATATCCGAACATACTGGTGTTGAACACCACCTCTCCCACAACCGTGCCTTCGGCACCCAGGGAAAGCCCCTCATAAACCGTTCCGTCAGCCAAAGCTAAAATAGCTTTTTTCATAATTATCCAGTAAAAGGGTTATGTTCTTTTTCATAGCCCACCACAGAGCTTTCTCCATGACCGGGCAGCACTTGAAAACCGGGATCCAGCCGGTATATTTTTCCAATGGATTCAAGCAGAGCGGGCAGGCTCCCCCCGGGAAAGTCGGTTCTTCCGATTCCTCCGGCAAACAGGGTGTCGCCCGTGAACACCAGTCCTTCCACTATCAGGCAGACACCGCCCAGGGTATGTCCCGGTGAAAACATCACCTCAAGGGAAAGTTCTCCTAATGCGATCTTTTCCTCTTCTTTAAAGAATCGATCCGGTTCACAGGGAGCCGGATTTGGTAAAATCATATTCATCAACTCGTCTCCGGCGGACAAGAGGCCTTTATCCGCCGGGTGAATCCAGACCGGAATGCCGTATTCTTTCCGGAGAGCCAGAACCCCTCCCACATGGTCAGCGTGACCGTGAGTGTTAAGAATCATTTTGGGAATAAGGCCATCCTTTTCAATCTCTTGTTTCAAAACCGGAACATCGCCGCCCGGATCGATTATGGCTGTTTCAAGACTGCTGGAACAGGACAAGAGGTAGGTGTTGACCATCAAAGGTCCAGTGAAAATTTTCTTAACTATCGCCTCCGACACCCCTTACAACCCTGTTTCCACTTCCTGAATCAGTTTTTTGAAATTTTGTATATCAATACTTCTTTGAATAGCGTCGTTCTTGGTGATAAGGCCCTGGGTATATAAACTCACCAGAGACTGGTTCATGGTCTGCATGCCGGTTTCCGCCTGATTGGATTGAATGATGTTTTGGATCTGATGGGGTTTCCCTTCCCTGACCAGGTTCTTGATGGCGCTGTTGGCAATCATCACCTCCGTAGCCAGGATTCTTCCGCCGTTGACCTTGGGAAGCAACTGCTGACAGAGAACCGCCTGCAAGACAAAAGAGAGCTGAGTGCTTACCTGATTCTGCTGACCGGGAGGGAAGGCGTCAATGATCCTGGTAATCGTTTCCACTGAGGAATTGGTATGCAGAGTGGCAAAGGTAAGATGACCGGTTTCAGCGATTGTCAGGGCCGCCTGGATGGTTTCCAGATCGCGCATTTCGCCTATAAGAACAGTGTCGGGGTCCTGGCGGAGGATGGACCTTAAAGCGTTGGGAAAGGATTCCGTGTCCATGCCCACCTCCCGCTGGGTGATCAGGGACTTCTTATTGCGGTGAAGAAACTCTATCGGGTCCTCCACGGTAATGATATGCTGAGAGTATTTGCTGTTTATCATATCGATCAAGGAGGCCAGGGTAGTGGATTTACCGCTTCCGGTAGCGCCGGTTACCAGGATAAGGCCTTGATGATAATCGGAAAAGTTTTTTACTGCCGACGGAAGACCCAGGGTATGAATCTTCGGTATCTCAATCGGTATCATCCGCAAAGCGACCGACACGCTTCCCCGCTGATAATGAACATTGGCCCGTACCCGGCCTATCTTTTCGATCCCAAAGGAAAAATCCAGTTCCCGGGCGCCTGAATTGAATTTCGACTGGGCAAACTCATTCAGCATACTGTAAGCCATTTCCTTGGTATCGGATTCGCTCAATGTCCGCATCCCGATGGAAACCAGCCGCCCGTCAATCCGGTAAAGCGGGGGACAACCGGCTGCCAGGTGTATATCGGAAGATTTCAGTTCAACCATCTTAAAAAGTAAGGTTTTTATATCCATAATATTAATCCTTGTTAGAAATTAATGGCCTACCGCGCTCCCGAGTTTGAAAATCGGCATGAAAACAGC
>JBHHXV010000035.1:0-13646 GCA_046757225.1 bacterium | reverse complement strand
TCATGGAGTTTCCGGCCTGGTCAAGTTTGCCTATTTCCATTCGCGCTCCAGCCGGACAAGAAAAAAAGCCAGCCCCCACTGGAAGGGAAAACGGCTTAAAAAACCATGTAAAAGCTGCCATAACCGCAAGACAGGTTTCAAGGAAAAGCACCCGCTAGGCCCCGGCCTCCCCCAACGAAAAAAAGCCCCTTTAAGCTGCCTCAGCTGCCATGATCCGGCAATACAGGCGGCAACCGACGCTTCCTTGAAAAAGAAGAACCGTTATTTTATAAGAAAAACCGGGATTATGGCCAACAAGTTAAAAAAAGAAAAGAAAGACAAAGCGGCAAAGGGCAAGGAGTTCGAGATGGTTCCCAATCTGAATTTCATTATGAATTTATCGGATGGTCAAAGCCCCGCCGACTATAGTTTCAAAAAGGACGATCAAAAAAAGCACAGCGATTCTTACTGGCTTTTCTCGGCAGAGAACCGCAAATATCAACCCTGCTTCAGTTGTCATAACCCTTATGAGCTGGCTAAATTCAACCCCCATCTGAACCAGTTGGATGAAAGCAGCTACAAGGTCAACCGGGAAATCTGTTTATACTGCCATTACCGGTCTCCCAAAGCCGAGGCTGAAAAAGAACAGGATTTCAAGCTTAAATACCCTCTTCTGGTTATATGCACCGGCTGCCATCCCGGCAAATCCCGAAAACATCCAGGTAAAACCACCCATTCAGGAAAAAAAATGACCACCGGAACCTCTGGCAACCTGGATCGTTATCTCAGCAAAAACACCGGGTTTTTCCCCCTGGCCGAGAAGAACATAATTGTCTGCTCAACCTGCCACAACCCCCATGATTCCAGAGCCACCTCTCTTACGAAAACAAAAATCGGAGCCAATAAAACATACCGGTTAAGAATGGAAGGTTCCGGGATTTGCCCGATCTGTCATGTCAGTCAAACAAAACAATCAAAGTTTCCTGAACGTGCCCCGTTAATACCCGATTTGGAGAAATTGAAAAAAGAGAATATAATCATGATACCTGCGGAAAAACCCGGAAAAGATGAAAATGAATAATTTTAAGAAAAAACCTGTCTGGAGATTTACCTGCTTACTTCTGATCGTACTCTTCCCTTTAAGCTGCAAACCGCGGAAAAAAAGAATCGATATGGAAGAGCTGGAAAATCAACTGTTCAGAGGGGACAAGAAAACCCGGTTAAAGGCAGCCAAATTATTAGCGGACGGCAAGGCTTTCGACAAGCGGTTTTACCAGAGCAATCAAGCCCTTTACCTTATTTTCAGGGCACTGAAAGACAAAGACTACGAGGTGCGGGCTTACATGGCCATCGCTTTGTGCCACATCAAAACCTCAACCAGCGTCAAAGTGCTCCTGAAACTTCTGGATGATCAACATTACCAGGTAAAGGTCGGCGCCTTAAAGGGATTGGGATCGATTCATCACCCGCAATCCCTGGAACCGATCTTTTACATGATAAAAGATACAAACAGCAAGGTAAGAATAGCGGCGATCCGGGCGGCCAATCAATTCAAGGGAGAAAAGGTTACCCGCAGATTAATAAAATCACTCAAGGATATTGTCCCGACCGTAAGAATAGCAACAGCAACATCCCTGGGAAAACGGGGAGACCCAATCGCCCTTGAAGCCCTGGAGAAAAGCGCCCGCCGGAAAAACCGCCAGGTAGCGGAAAAAGCCCGGGAAGCGATCGAACTGATCAAGCAGAAGCAGCGGCAAAAAAAACTGGCAGCTACCGGCAAACAAGCACCAGGGACAGATCGGCAGCCCCGCTAGCCACCTGGTCGATATCTACGGTAATGATATCCCCTTCAGCCAGGCCGGTTATATCCGGTATCCCGGAGACCGCCTTTTTGTCCGGATCGTTATAGTCTATTTGAGGCCGGTTGGCCTGGGTGGTAAAAACGGTAACCCCGTTAAGATTGATATCGGCGATGGTGGTTCCGGCGGAACCGGCGTTTTTACAATAGAGATAAGCCTGCTCAATGACCAGTGGTTGAGGGGCGATAAACACCCCTGCCTGTTCGGTTCCGGTACTGAGGCTCCCGGAAATCACCCACACCGGAGCAGCCTTACAAACCGACAAATCATGCGGAACCGTTCCGTCATAGAACCGGGGTCGGTTCCGGTCGATATTGTACCAGAACTGCCCGCTGACCAGACCGCCGGGGTCGGAAGACCGTCCCTCCAGGCGCAGAGACATCGCCTTTCTCTGGTTAAAGTCGAGATTGTTTTTCAGGGGCCCCATCGGATAGAGGTTTCCGCTGATAACAAAATCGCTCATCTCTCCTATGTTGGGCAGGTAGGCGGCCGCTTTCAGACCGCCGTTGAGCATCGGCAGCTGAAACTCCAGGTTGGCGGTCTGACCGGCCGGAACATCCACCAGAACACTCAGCTCGGTAGTAGCCACACTGACATCGAGCGTGCCGGAAACCTCGACCCTGGTAAGCTGAGCGTAAACCGCGGCGGCGCTGTCGATATTGCCGGCGCCGTTCTTGATGCGAAGCCTGGTATTCTGATCGCACTTGACATAGGCGGAAAAAGCCACGTCCCAGCCCGGGGGAATAATGCCCGATATTTTGAGCCCGGCGGAAACGGAAGCCCCTCCCCCGGAATTATCCAGGGTGGCCACATACTTATAAGCGTATCCGGCCAGATCGCTGACCGCAAGGGAATCAGACGTGGTAATCCCCCCTACAACGCTCCAGAGTTCCGGCACCCCGTCCGCGTTGCTGTCAAGAGTGAACAGGGTGTGGGGAATGAAATTGAAATGCCCGAGATCGGCAATCTCTTCCTCCATCGTAGCCAGGGTGCCGTCCAGGTTCAGCCAGTTGTTGTTCAACCCCGTATGCCAGTCGATATCGAATTGGTCGTAATAAAAGAACCCATAGGAAGCGGTCAGGTTTTCTGCCATAATCTTTTTTCCTCTCTGTTTTTATTTTACCGTGAAAATACCGGAGTGGGGTCTCCCCAATCTTGGGGGACAACCGAGTCTTTTCATCATAATGGGGTGACGGATAGCCCGTTATGAAAAGTTTAATAGCCGTAGGGCTGTATCCCGTAGCGCCCCCCGCCATACCCGGGAGTGGAATAAGGAGCCAGGTTCGGATAAAAGGTGCGCCGGGGTGCCTGGGAAATATCCGATTTGTTGCGCTCCTTATCCACCGCCACCAGCCGGAATTCATAAGGGACATAGGCTTCCGGCGGGTAATAGGTAAACGTCCCGTTGTCCGATATATTGACAAAAACCGGATTTCCCTGAAACAGAGGTCGCGCCCATAATTCGGCATGATCGAACCCCTCCGCGGGAACCGTGTAAGTGATATCTATAATGGAATAATACCCTTTATTCTTTACCCCTACCGACTGAGAAATCTGATCGATGCTCAACTGAGACACCCCCAGGGAATCAAGCCCCCCGAAATCCAGGCTCTGGGGGTGCCAGTTGTTCACCGTGATGTCGGAATCGTAAATCTGTGAGAAATGCTCGGTGGCGTAAATCTTATACCCGAAATTACCGGTCTCCTCTATCTTGACGACCCTGAACTGTTTGTCAGTAAAATTCAGGTCAGAGGCGGTAAGCTGGATAATATCCCCGATTTCCACCAGGGCGTCCTTCAGCCCTATTTCAAAACTTACGTATATATTTATGAATTTCGATTTTTTTAACGAGATATTGCCCAGGTCGGCGGCCTTGGCCATTGAGGTAACTCCTCTCAGGTCCAGCACTTCCTCCCGGACATAGCCGTCGGATTCAATTTGAGCAATATCTTCCAGGATCAGATCCTGGATCGTGTAATTCTCCTGTGAGTCCGCGTACTTAACCCGCAGGCGGTTGAATTTCTCATCCTTGTTTATGGAATGCCACTCCAGGGAACCGGGAATAATATTGGAGGCGGTATCAAAGGAGACGGTAACCGCTGAATCCTCTTCAGGCAGGCATTTATATACCCCTCCTGTCCGAATCAGCATCAGGCGGCCGCAATGCATGATCATCTTCAGGGCCTCCCCGAAATTTATGTCCAGAAAGGCCAGATCCAGCGTATAGCCTTTACTGTCGCAGAAACCGGCGGCCGCAATAAAGCTGTTGTCATCCAGTTCACTGCTGATATTCAGGCCGATATCAGGGTCTTCCAGTATATTCTTGAGGGCGGTGGCCGGATTATCGGTATATCCGGACACTTCTTGATAAAAGGAAAGCGACCGGCTGATACTGGCGGTTTTGACCAGGTTGATCAGACAATAGGCGGTATTGGGGTAATTGTATTGGATCAAAGCGCCGCTGTCATTGATTACCTCCACCGCCTCGAAGATGATGAAACCGGCGTTATCGGCGGCGGTGACCTCCAGCCTGATGGTCCATTTCCCGAAACCGGACAGGGTAAAGGTATGACTGGTCCGGGTAGTGCTTTCAACCGGGGAATACTTTGTATCCATTCCCCCGCTCCCGAAACAGCTCCCGCCGGGAGCCACCTGATATTCGACATAATCTATGAAATATTGACTGTAACTCCCCAGGGTAATGAAATCGACATCGTTTTCCTCCTTCGCTTTTATCACCCAGCTTTGAGCAGACCCGGCCGCCGGGGCGTAATGGGTCAGATCGATCCGCACCTGGGGGCTGACGCCTCCCAACAGGCTGATCGGGTATGTTTCTACTGAATTTCCCTCATAAGCCGTATTTCCGATATGTTTCCTGCCGGAATTGGCGATTGAAATCGAAGCAGCCTCTCCGTTCGCGTAAAACTCAAACCAGGAATTGGTCTGATCGTTTCCCCGGGAGGCGGCGAAATTTTCCAGGGTATTGAACAGCCGGCCGTCCACCCAGAGGTTTTTCAGGGTTAACGGGGCTTCCCCCAGGCAGATGGCGGTTACCAGCCGGTTATTGTTGTCCCCCAGCAGATAGGCGGAAGTGATATTGCCGCTGAGCATGGTTTCCCCGAAGACTATAGGAACCGGCTCCTGGGAAGAGAGGGTGGTCTGGCCGAAACCGTCCACCTGAACGATTCCCTTCCCCCGCCCCGAAGAGGAACCCGAGAGATCTCCCCCAACCCCCAGCGGCATGAACAGGCCGGAGAGCATCCCCAGCGGCCCTCCGGCCAGACTGAACAGGGTGCCCACCATATACCCGGTTATTCCCCCGATTTTTCCTTGAAAACTACCCATTCTTTTCCTCTGTTATGCGTATTCTGTTTCCCAATTCAGCCCGCGCAAGCTTCAGAACCCGGCCCCGGTTCCCGGAAAAAGAGGTTATTCCCCCCCGGTCTCCCCGGGCCCGGTCCAGATGAACGTACAAATCATTCCCTATATATAATCCCAGGTGATCGATTCTAGAGCTGTATTCTTTCAGCAGCAGGATATCCCCCGGTTCCGGCTTTTCCGGCTCAAGTAACCGCAAACCGGTGCCTCTTATAAATTTCAAGAAATAACCGCTTTGAATGAGCTCTTTCTTGCTCAGGGAAAAATCCAACCCCCTCAGGCGTTCTTCCAGTTGTTTTATCTCCTGCGAAAAGGGGGATAAAATTTCCAGAACGAACAGAACACAGGCGATCTTGCGCTCTTTCCCATGAGTGGGATAGGGGCGAAGATACTGTTCCGCCCTCAAACTCAACTCAAATTCAGTCATTAAATTCTCCCGACGGAAACCACCTGGAAATCGGCCAGCCGACCCAGACAGAGTCTTCCGGAAACATAGTGCAGAAACAAGCCCTCTCCCAGAAACAGCCCCAGGTGATCCACCGGCGCAAACCGCAACTGAATAAACAGCAGATCCCCGGGCTGTTTGTCCCTGACCAGGTTTCCCCCCAGAGCGATAAAGCCCTCCCGCATCAGGTCTTGTTTTATAGCCCCCAGCCAGTTGTCCCAGCGCTTGTCGGCGACCTGTCTTAACAGCTTCCGGTATTTATGATCCACCTCGGCCGCCGCTTTCAAGACCTCTTTTATGCAGTCGCCCTGAGCCATCTTGGTTACGGCAGAGCAATGCTTTCCCGGCCCCCGGCAGAGCTTTATCAGGGTTTCAATAGCCTGTTCGGTCATTTTTTACCTGATTTTACCTGAACCCGTAAAACTGCAAACCAGGCACCTCCGGGAACCCGCCGAAACTGGCGGTCTGACCGTAAGCCTGGCACTGGGTGTAGGTTTTGTCGCAAAAGGTTTCCGCTCCCAGATAACCGCAGCGGCCGCTCTTGAATACCCAGTTGCAGACCTTGGAGTAGACCCGCTTGTTCAGGGGACGTTTCCAGTCAAAGTAACGCTCGGAAACCTCCAGGCCGAGATTGCCCTTATCGCCGCTTACCGCCGTAACCTTCCCCCGGAAAAATACCCGGTAATTAAGGGAATCGGCCAGATCCAGGTCTTTGTATATCCGGCGGATCACCACCGTGGCCCCTTCGACCAGTTTCAGGTTGCCCAGAAACAACTGGCTGTTCTGATAATCAAGATCGCCTATTCTGAGATACAACCGGTTAATGCGGGCGTTCTCCTGCTGCGTCACCGAGTCCCGCTTAACCGGAATCGCTTGATATGTCTGCATTCCCATGCTTTCTACCCCTAAAATAAGTCCGCCCGTCCGTTCCGGCCAGTTGAAAAGACGGCTGTCCAGGACAGTGTAGGCGGTTTGGTTGCCGTCAAGATCGTATTCCCGATAATCAGCGAACCGCTGCATCGGGTTTTTCATAGTAAAGTTATACATTAAAACCGGACATGAAAGGGTATCTGGCCCATTTTCCGGGGAGTCACCTCTATCCGGCCCTCTTCCCGGTTATAATCCACCCAGGGGAGATAATCGATCCAGTTGTCCCAGACATTCTGCCAGCGGGCGTCCCGGATCATCATGGGAGGATAACCGGCGTAAGCCACGTTCCAGCCGTCCTGCAACAGATCCTGCACCAGAGCGGTCACCTCCTGAGCGTCAGGAGGATCCTCCTTGGGAAACAACCCCACAGTCAGCAGCATCCGGCTTTTATAAGCGGAAAACCGGGCGGCGAAATCGTAAACCGCCTGGATGCCGAAAGCGGAATAGCGGTAATAGAGCCACACATACAGGAGATCCACGATATCTTCCTTGAGCAGCTCGTCATAGTTGGTGCCGTAGCGGTCGCAGGAATAGTCGAGGGTGTCCACGCAGGTTCCGCCGTAGGGAGCGGCTCCCTTGGTATACCCGTCCCAGACCGGGTTATCGGGATTAGCCACCGGAATGATGTTCTGGACATTGACGTTGATCCCCAGTAACTTGCCGTTGCCATGAGCGATGGTCGCCATTTCCGTAATATATTTTTTCATCTGATACCGCTTCCAGCCCCAGACCCTGGAATCGTCCGGGTCCACATAATTGCCGGTTCCGAACCGGGGCCAGTCCGCTTGAGCGCCGTACCCGTTGGTAACGCACCAGCTGTCGTACAGACTGAAATCATTGTCGGAAAACCCCTCTTTATAATGGATCAGCTCGGAGATGATCACCCCGTCGCAGTCGTAATGTCCGGTTGTATAGTCGATCCGCCGGGCCATCAGGTCATAGATGGTCTCCTCGCTGATCCCCCAGTCGGTTTTCGGGGTGGTGATCGACCAGAAAGCGGGGATCACCAGCAGATAGTGATACTGAAAATAGTAGGGATCTCCATTGATGGTAACGGGATCGTAATAGGTGTCGTCAAAATCATCGGTCTGCCGGACCACGGTGGTGTAAAGACCGCTGTCCGCCTCGTAATACCAGACCCGCTTAAATTTCTCCACCCCCTGGTAATCCACCGAAGCGTGACTGCGGTACCGCTTGTTGTGATCGTAGGCGAATGTGGTAAGCTCCAGCAGGTAGCGGTGGCGGTTGAGGCGGTCGCCCACCATACCCCCGGAAAGCGACCGCCTTATCATCGCCCTGGTGGCGGAGAGAAGATCGATTCCATTGTCCCGGAGGGAGCCGCCCCACCACCACCAGGCCTGCGGGTCCCGGTCCCGCAGATAAGCCAGAGAACCGCCGCTTATAATGGTGTTGGTCACCCCGGAGCGGTAAAATTTCTCATTAACCTCCTGCAGGTATTCCAGCGGGTCGGCGGCGATCGCTTCCCCCCCGAAGGCCACGTGGGGAACCAGGTTGTAATTACGGGGAGCGGGGGTCAACGGTTCGGACCGGTTGTTTACGATCAGGCGGTCGGCCAGCTCCTGGATCTCCTCGGCCTTCTGGTATAAGGCGTCGTCATCCAACCCGGCCCCCGGATAATAAATAAGGGCGGTTTCGGCCACGTCATTGGCCGGATTGCTGAAAATCAGGTTGCCGTAAGTGGAAACCAGGGGAGAGGAAACCCGCGGGTCATAATAATATCCCCGCACTGTACTGCAATGATGGAGACTGGTTCCCTGACACAGGCTCAAGCGGTCGTCAGTGCGGGAACTTACCGGGTAATCCACGTAAACGGCCTGGCGGTCATTGGCGATCGTCCAGGCGTTATAAGCCCACTTGATGGCGGTTCTGCCCCGGGAATCGGTAGCCAGGCTCCAGTTGGCCGAGGAAACCCAATCCTTGTAGACATATGTAATTTTCAGAGAATCAGAGAAGGCGTAATCTTTCTCTGAGATATCCACTTCACAAACCGTTCCCGAAGAGCCGGTAATCGTGTACTCCTCACCCCTGGTGAGGTTTTCCACCTTGACCGGATAAGCGTAACCGGTGACTGAAGCCAGGTCATAGGCAGCGCAATACACCCGGTCATCCCAATCGGAGAAGGTGGTAAGCAGCGAGCTTTCCTGTAATTGATACACACCGGTCACGGAACTGACATCACTGAAACTTAAGGCCGCTGTTTCCCCGTAGCCGCCCGGCCCGGTGACCACCACCACCTGAATCCGATCTCCCGCAACAGAGGACGGCTGCCGGTCGGAAATCAGACCGACCCCCCTCAACGAGAAATTCTCCGAGCGCAGCCCGGCGGCCACCGGACCGACCCGGTAGCGGCGGTCCGCGCCGGGATCAACAGCGAGCTTCTGCCAGCCCAGGGTAATAAAGCCGTCCAATAACCAGTCGATGGAAGCAGTGGTGGTAAATTCGATCGCTACCGCTTTGATCTCATCCAGGCCGTCCGGTATTTTTACGCCGAACAGCCCGTCTTCCCAGAAACCGACCTGCTGGGCTCCCGACAAGGTTTCGTTATAATCGATCAAGAGGTTCTGCATAGCGCTGTCCACCCAGGAGTTATCCGGTTTCTGGAAGGAAAGCTGGAAAGCCCCGTCAGTAATCTCGGTGTTATCCAGGGAGCGCACCAGCAGTTGCACCCCGGAGGAAGCGGCGATCTTCCTGGTAGGCGAAAGGTTCAGGGTCAGCCGCTTTCCCTGAGGGTTGGAACCGGTCACCCGGACACACTGCTTCAGGTTGGTGTTGGCCAGATAAGAGCCGTCCGGAGCAACGTAACTCACCCCGTCATAGAGGTAGTGAACCACCGGATCGGTAATCTGGCAGCTGCCTCCAGTCTGTTCCAGTTCAAGATAAAGCCAGTTATCGCCGTAACCGGTGGTGAACCGGAAAGTGTAGGTTCCGTCAACGGAAACCGTATTGCCCGCAACCGGGATATCCCTCCCGTTGCGCTCGGTTCCGAATTTCAGATTGAGAGCGCCCGAAAGATTGGAAACGGTCAGGTTCAGGGTAAGGGTGCGGTTGGCCGGATAAGCGTTCAGCACCTGGCAGTAGAGCTTATCCCCGGCAGCCAAATCAAGCCGGGAGCCGGAAACCACCACCGGGCTGCCTGCTACCGCAGTCCAGGAGGAATCACCGAAAGCGGGCAGCAGGTTCGGGTACAGACTACCGCGGGCCAGAGATACATTCAGGCCGGAATCAACGCTCCAGTCAGCCAGAAAACCGGTCATATCCCGGTAATCGAACCCGTCCTCCCAGGCGGTAAACCCGGCGTAATCACAGGCGGTCTTGTACCCCACCGGACTGAAGCTGTTGAAATCGATGAACTTGACGGTCTGCAGCAACGAGGCCTGCGGCCCGGTTTTTTTCACGTCGAGGCGAACACGCTTGATAAGCCCTTTTCCGTCAGGGGTGAAATAATAGGTAAACTCCTGGCCGGTTATCTGCCGGTCGCTGCCGATATCGATATTATCGGAAGAGATCACCTTGACCGCTTCGATCTCCACATCGCCGTAAGGGTCCAGACTCCCGTACAAATCCCGGCTGCTGATGGCGGTTCCGTAGGCTATCCAGCTCTGATTGCCGCTGTAATACTCATCGGCTCCCACGGCCAGGGCGTGAAAATCCCCCCGAAGCAACCTTACCTCCCCGGTGGAAGCCAGGTTATTGTATTCGGTGGACTGCAGGGTGCCGCTTGCGTAATTCTTCAGCCAGACCCCGTCGAACCCGGCCTTGGTTCCCGGAAAGGTAACCACTAAAAAATCGTTCTCCAGAACAAGCTTGTTTTCCCGGTCCAGTTCGGCCATCAGCTTTCTACATAATCGACATAGGAGCCGTCTTCACTATCAGAGACGTACCTCAGATGGGTTCCGTCAGTGAGAAAAATATCATAGAGCTCCACCAGCTTGGGGGTGGTTCCCTGCATCTGGGCCAGATGATCAGCGCTCGGGTTTTCCGCCATTGTTCTTCCTCAGCTTTCGTTGATTACCTCGAAGAGGCTCAGCCCGCCGGACTCCAGTAAATAAGCGAACATGGTCCGGCTCAAAGCCTGGTTGAGAAACCGGACCGTGATCACCTCCGAGGTGCGGGGATTGGTAAAATTAAACGGTTCCAGCCCGCCGTGCCGGGCCATGTAAAAATTGTACAAGGAATCCATATCCGTCTGACTCAACACCTTGAACCGCAGGTGAAATTTTCTGCGGGAGGCGGCAGCGGTCTGAATCCTCTGTTCCAGACCGTTGGGATAAGCGGTGACCAGCACGTCGTCAAACCCGACCTCCTCGGTGAATTCGTATTGGATATCCAGAGCGGGAAAATCAAGCAGAGCCATTTACCACCTCCCGTTTACATTCCCGGCCGAACGGTAGTTTTCGCCGATTATGTTAAGAACGATCTGTTTATTCTTGATCAGGCTGTCGGTCACCACGCTCTCTATCATTTTGGGGTCCACCACGTTAATGTTGGTCAGCTGAACTTCGGAAGAATTTCCGTTCATCTGCCTGACCGGAATCGACCGGCCGTCCGGCAGGGGAACCACCGCTTCCGAGCGGCCGGGAACCTCGGCCACCATGCCCAGGGTAGGGCTGTGGAATACACCGCCCGAAGCCATTCTTCTCGGCTCTGCGCCCAGACCGAAAGGCAGCGGCCAACCAGACCGGGAGGATCCTTTTTCACCTCCGCCGCTGAATCCCATAAAGGGAAGCCGGTTCAACCCCCTCAATTTGGTGGAAATCCGGTCAACGTCCCGGACAAAACTGTTGGCAAACAGAGACCAGCCCCGCTTGGATCTGACTGATCCGGTATTCAAATTGGTAAAAAACCGTGAAAACAGCGAATCGCTTCTTTTCAAGGCCTGATCGATCGATTCCAGGGATTTGTCCCACTGGTCGATCCCATTCACGAACTGTTTCAGATTCGATTTTTCAAAAAGCGCCATTGATTTTCCTCTCTATCCGGGAACATAACAATATTTTTTCAAAGACCGCCTGTTTCTCTTCAGGCGGCTCTCCGTCCATATACAGATTCAGCAGGAAATCAACAGCCTGCGGGTTAATTTTTTCCAGTCCGGCCCCGCCCCTCAATTCTATCGACAACAGATAAAGCTCCCAGGCCTGACCGTTTTCCGGAAGCAGGCTTAATCCGGGCACCCGGCACCGGTTACAATCGGGAACCGGTTTCCGGTAACGCTCCCAATCGTTTTGACAGCGCCGGCAAGTCGGGTTCTGCGGGCAGAGAAAATACTCGGCCCACCTGGTCAGTTTTTTCGCTCACCCTCGCGCTTGGCCCGGCGGTACTCTTCCAGGTTCACCGAAACATTCTGGATAAACAGGGAAAACTCCCCCCAATTTTCCATGAGCATCCGCTTGTTATCGGCAGTGCAGGGAATCGGCCGGCCCCGGTCATCCAGAAACCCTTCCCAGTCGAGGATAACCTCTTCCGTGAGGCGTTCCAGAAACCGCTCCTCATCAACCGTTTCCTCGACCCGGCCCTCTCTGAATTCCCGCCTGACCGCCTCCCGCCGGATCTCCCTCAGTTTCTTGGGGGAAAGGTACCTTAACTTGATTTTCGATTTCTCCAGAAAATCGAACCAGACCTCCTGAAAATCGCTCTCCGGCTGAAAATAGCCGCTTACATCTATTCCCTGTTTCATTGATAACCCCTTTATCAGGTCAAGGTAACGGTCAACTCATCGTCCCCGGCCGGGCCGGTCAGCTCGAATTCTCCCTTTAACACCGCAATTCCGTTGCGGTCATCCAGGTTGAAGCCCAGATAACGGCAGGCGGGAGCGGCCAGGGTCACGATATTTCCCGAGCCTGTTCCCCAACTGGTCTGCAGGCTCATCAGGCTCCCGGATCTCCACCGGCCGAAAAAATCGTGGTCAGAGATATAGGCCATTTCCGGGTCGAACTCGCCGGTCGGTTTCCTGCCGCTGATTAAGGCCGTTTTATGCCCGCTGGCCTGATTGATATCCGTTTTGAGGTTGAGCTTATTATTCAGCTCTATTCTCATGGTTTCTATCTGGGCGCTGTACGAACCCAGAACCAGGCCGGCGGAAACGAACACTGGAGGTAAGTTGGATTCATAGCTTACTCCGGTAAGCATATTTCCATCCGTTACCGAGAAATCCGCCCCTAAAAACCGGAAATTAAGCAGGCCCGGCTGCCCGGCGGAAAGGGCCAGAGAGACCTCCCCCCTGGCCCCCCAGAGCGTCCCGATCACCCCGTCCAGGTAATAGGAAAGCGTAGCAGAGGGAATCGAACCGGAAGCCGGGGTATAGGTAACGCTGGTATCGGTTACGATATCCTCGGCAAACCCGCAGGCTTTCATCAACGCTCCCCAGGCCGGGGCCTGCCCCCTGGCGCCTGAGCCTTTCAATTCCACGCTGAAACCGATTTCCGCGCTCCGTTTGCCGCTGACCCCCTCCAATGAAGAAAAGGAAGCCCGCACCACCTCTCTCGGGTGAACCTCCACCTTCGGCTCAAACCAGGGCTGGAGCACCAACAAAGCGTCTGCCGCCCCCAGGTTTTCCGCCACTCCCTCTGTCGATTCGATCCGGGCGGCCACTTGAGCCTTTTCCGCTAATATCGGCATGTTTTCTCTCCCTTTTGGGCAATTACCCGCAAATTACAATTTCCCCGGGACATATGGGTTATTTTCATGCCCCGTTCTTCTTCCAGCAGCTTTTTCATAATCGTCAGGTTAAACCCGGCGCAGTGAAAATTCTGCGGATAATCCTGGCCGCCGTAAAGCCGGTCAACCATATGGCTCATTTCCGCATAATTGTTTTTGAATTTGTACATGGTTTCCGCCAGAATATCCAAATCCGGAACCCTTATATCGAGCACCCCTTTCGGTTCCAAGATCCTCAGCCATTCGTCCAGAGCGCCGGCCACTTTCTTAACCGGAAGGTGCTCCAGCACATCGTAAGCCAGGATCTCTATCACCGTCTCATCCTTTATATAGCCTCTCAAATCATCCACCCGCCATTTGATATCTACCCTGGCCAGGTT
>JBHHXV010000034.1:0-13832 GCA_046757225.1 bacterium | reverse complement strand
TATCAGTCTCCCTTCAACTTTTCTGGGCTAACAAATTTTGTATGGACGTTGGCCTAATTCATTTTCTGGGGTCTGGCAAATGTCAGCCAAGTTTGAATAGACCGGGTTAATATTTTAAATCATCCCTGGTGAATTTTCTGCAGACCGGCGTTCTTCCCAGTACCCGCTTTACTATGTTGTTCATGGTATACATATCGTTGTCGAATTCACCGTGGGATGTGCTGGCTGTCGGAGCCGACCCTCTTTCCTCCCCTTCGCTGTATTCGAACTTCAGGTTAGGCACCGTTATATTCCGGCTATATTTCTTCATTCCCAGTATCGCCGCTTTCCTTTTTTCCTCAAACGCTCTGGAAACCAGATAAAGCAGGGACTTCCGGTAAATAAACCCGACATTATCGTCTTTTTCCAACTGTTCCGACAAATTGTAGACCGTCATTCTGTTTATACCGAACCTGCCTCTGCCGCCGGTTAAATGAGGTTTGTAATGAGAATTAAACAGTTTGACCGTGCCGGCCGGCGCCATCAGGCTACAGGTGGCAATCCGCAAATCAGGGAAGAGCTGTCTGGCCCGCTCCAGCAGAAAAGCCATCAGGATTCCGCCGGTGCTGTGGCCGGCCAGATGGATCTTGATTTCCCGCTGGTTATCGTTTGCCGCGGAGATAAGAGAGCTGATCGTTCTGGTTCCCGCTCCCTGTGGCTTGAAAGGCGATCTGGCCCCGCTTTTCATTTCCCGCCACAGAGCCCTGCCCAACTGACTGGTGGCGCGTTCCAGCATCCTGTCCGTCATTTCGGAAATCATTTCGCCTAAATTGAAGAAATCTCCGGCCCGTTCATGGCTTTCCGGTTTTTTTCTGAAGATGATGTCCTTGATCTCCTCCATTAAACCGGTATCATACATAAAGTGGAAAGGGTAAATGCGGTTTTTCCGGAAAACATCTTTCATGGCTTTTATCCGCCCGGCCGAGGCTTTTGTGTCGTTTAGACCGCCGTGAGCGTATAAAAGCAGATGGTCGTATTTCGTCGTTTCTCTGATTACGTTGGCGGTCTCATCAATATCAGCCGAATTGCTCCAGTATTTTCCCTGGTCATGAAACCTGCCGTCATCAATATGGACGAAATGCCCCTTTATTTCCCCTCGGCTGGGGCCACCGAAAAGGAATTCGGATTTACCGCCCGAAAAACCGGCAACCGACCGGGAAGCCGAGCGCCGTATCTGCGGGGTGGGAACCGCCAGGCGCACCACCCAGGCGTCTTTGATGTTGGCCTGCCAGTCCTCGTAAGTCCAGAGCGCCAGCCCTTTCTTTCCCCAGCTTTCTCCCCAGGAGTTCTGTATCCAGAACCCCCTTTCGTCGTACCCTACTATGGCAAAGGCGTGCCCGCCGGTTACCTTTTCATCGCCTTTGAAATCGATCACCCCGTCCCTGACGGCCTCATTGCTCCAGCCGTCATGAACAGAGGCGGAGACATAAAGCGCCTCCACCTCATTAAGAGCCGCGTGAAAATCAACCGGATCATGCCGCAGGCGGTAATAAGCGCCCAGCGTATGGTTCCGGGCGTCCCGGGCTCTGTTTACCGTTAAGAAAGATCTGTCATCTACTTCGTATCGCCATAAATCATCGCGGCAAACCCCCATGTTATACCAGCCGCTGATCGCCCCCCGGCAGCTGGACCCGGAATAATCCTCGCCCGGCCATTCGTCGAATTTCCTGGCCATCTCATAAAGCATCCTGGGGCTGGCCTGAACCTCCTTGCCCCTGAGCCGGTACAATATATTTATTACCGCCGCCAAACCGAAGCCAGTACAGGCTCCCTCTCTGCCTTGATCAAGGATTCCCAAACGGTCGGGGGGAGCTTTCCGGTCAGCCAGTTGTTTAAGGGTAGGCTCGTACATGCGGTCACGAACATCAGGCATGTCCGGCACGGCATTCAAGAGATATTGGTCCAGTCTTTTAAAGGGTTTTCCCATTATCCGATCCTCTTTCAAGAAGTTCCTGTTATATAAATATCGATATGGTCGTTACTACGCCAGAATCGGGTTAAAAACTGATCTGCGCCAGAGCCTGAAAGAGGTTGTCCGCTCCGGATTTGTCCCGGTTGTCCTTGATTTCGTAATTGACCGCCAGCCGGACGTCGTTCCAGGGAAAATAGTTAATCCCCAGGGTCAGGATATTTAAGAGATTTCCGTTCTTGCTGAGATCCGGGTCAAAGACCTCTCCTCTGATAATAGGTTCATATTTCTTCTTATACCGGTAAGCCAGTAAGATATAAGCCCCCTGGCTTCTCAGATCGCTGGTATGAAGCCGCTGATCGATCTTGGTGATGTATTCGGCCATGATCCTGAGATCCTGGATACTGCCGGATAAGAAGGCGGAGAACCGGTTGCGGCTCATCGCGTCGGCGCTGATAAACCCCCGGTGCCAGGAAGAACCCACCATAACATTTTTACAGGGGGTATATCGGATAGTGCTAAGAAAGTCCTTCATCTTGTTGTCGTCCGAGGTCAACTCGTTGCTGTTCGTATCGGTAAGGGCTGAACCCCGGCCGTTCATAACCGCCAGGTCATAAGAAAAAAGCTTGAATTTACCGTGCAGGCTGGCGCCCACATCCCGGAAAATGGAATAACCGTTTTTCAACCCCGCATTGGTCTGCCGGTGAGTTACCCGGCTTCTTTCTATGGCCGGATGATTCGGGATCGGCCGGGGACCCTCGAAGCCGAAGGGCATGAAGAACTGACCGACCTTCAAGCTGCCGTAAGGACAAAAAGCGAAATCCAGATAGCCGTCCACCAGCGCCGGCTTGGCACTGTCAGAGGGGGGAGGCTCATAAGCGCCCAGCATTAACTTGTAATCGATAAGCTCATGCAGTTTCCCGGTAAACTTCAGCCTGGCCCGCATGACTTTAAACTGATTCGGGGACTTTACCGACCCGTCTTCGTCGCTGATATACTTTCCCTGGAAATATCCGCTTAACTTGATACCGGACTTCGGCGGTTTTATCTGTTTTTTCGGGTATAACCCGGGTAATTCCTCGGGGTTCTTTTCCGCAGCCGCCACCTTTGTTCCTGTAATCAAGTAGCTGAAAATAAAGAATAAGCTTATAACCACTGCCAACCGGTTTTTTCTTACTGATTTCATCTAGTCGGATAACCTCCAATTATATTTATTGTTTGCATATTCGGGGACAAAATGCCATAATTTGGGCATGTGTAAAATCGTTTATTTATCCGACAGCGGAAAATTAACCGCAGCCGTCAAGAAGCGTTATTTTGAACCGGCAACCGGAATTGAGGTAGTTCCTCTTTCCCGCTTTTCCGGGAAAAGCGAGTGGCCGGATGCCTGGTTTTTTCTGAATTTCAACCAGGAATCAACTTTTGAAGAAGCGCTTTGTTTTATTCGCGGATCGGACACCTGTGGATTATCGCCGGTTTTGGTGGCGGAATCAAGTCAAATGTTGCCGGGAATCGATGCCCAGGTAAAAAACCGGGCAGACCTTATAAAGAAAGGGAAAGAAATTACCCAATCCTCCCGAAGCCTGCCCCCCTCCTCTGAAACCCTTTCCCCTGAGCAGAAAAGCCTCACCAGGTTTATCCGGTTTCTGTACACCCGCAAGATCGGGGAGGTGAAACCGGTGCCGGATTCGGGGTCGCCGCTGGGTTTTTCCTATTCCCCCACCGGCTTGTTTTTCGGAAACAGCCGGACTGAGCGCGATCTTCTGGAAGAGTTTGCCTTACACAACTACTTCAAAAAGAACCTGGAGGAAAAGGTAAATCTCTGCCCTTCCTGCCGGACCAATAATCTCAGCTTCAGGGAGGTATGCCCCAAATGCTCCTCTCCCAAGGTCGAGCAGGTATCGGTGATCCATCATTACCGCTGCGGTCTCATGGCGCCCGAAGTGGATTTCGTTACCCGGAAAGGATACTTCTGCCCCAAGTGCCATCTTAAACTGATCGATATCGGAACCGATTATGAAATCGGGTCAGAGGCCAGCTACTGCCGGGTTTGTAAGGCGATTATTCCGGAGACGGGCACCAGGGTTAAATGTCTTTGCCTGGACTGTAAGAAAGATAACGAGTTGAAGGATCTGATCTCAGTAAACATCTATTCATACAAGCTCACCCAGTACGGAATCCAGGTGGGGATCTACGGTAATTTCCCCTCGGGAATTTCCGAATATGAGGATAATGTGGAAGGCAATTATTCCTGGATCGCTTTTCAGGGGATCGTGTTGGCGGAACTCAACCGCTCCCAGCGCTATGACCGGCGGGTCAGTCTTTTGAAAATCAGTCTGAAAAGCGCAAAAGCCTGCCGCCATTGCAAGCGCCAGGATATCTGGAAGATCTGGAAAATCATGTCGGATATGGCCAGGAACCTGGCCCGGACCTCGGATTTTGTCTGTCAGATCTCTCCTGATCTGCTGTACCTGCTGCTGCCGGAAACCGAACCAGCCAAGGCACGCAAGTTTATCAACCGGCTCAAAAAAGAATTTATTCCTCCAGCCTGCCGGGAATGTAAAGAAGGAAAACTGGAGATTTCGGATGAAATCGTTAAAGAGATGGAAACGGTTTTAGAATAGGTTCAGGCATAAAATATCCTCCAGCTCCCGCCTGTCCGCCGCTTTTTTCAGAATTTCCACGCTTTCCCTGAATTCCTCCAGACTCCTGCAGGAGAAATCTATCCTGAAATCGCTCCCTTCAAAATAAGGGGGGGCGGTCAAGCGCACTTTCCGGTTCAAGGAAATCTTTTTTCTTTTTTGCTCAAAGGAGGCTTCATACACAGACAAGGCCGGTTGAAGTTCGTTTTTCAGCCACTGCCGCACCCCTTCGGCTTTCTGAGGCAGACTGAGCCGGTCGTCCTGTAATATTTTCTGTAAAGCGGCCGTGGCGACGATTTCCTTGACCGTGGTTTCTCTTCTCTCCGCCAGCTCCCCCATCTGTTCTATTATTTCCAGTTGTTTGCTGACGCTCAGTCTCAGAGAGGTTAACAACTGGCATAAAACCGGCCGCTGTCCGCTGGGCAGGCGGGAGAGCCTCACCGCAGCGGTTTCATGGATCAGCCCCTTGATCATCGAATCCTTGACCGCCGGTTCCAGGCTGTCCAGCATCAGCTGGCGCTCTAAATTGCCTTCCGTAGGATGCAGCCCCAAGGAAGCGAAAAAACGCCGGATAATCCCCTCTCCAGGTAGAAATCCAGATAATTTGCCGACGATCAATGCCTTATCAACCGGATGGAGCCTGTCCAGGTTATCGAAGACCGCTTCGGTCAGCAAATCCACAGCGGAACGGTTTTCTTCGATTACCACCCCTTCAAACCCGTGTATCTCAGCCGCTTTCAAGGCATTTATCCTTCTAAAACCCCGGACAATCCGGTAACTCCCTTCCCCTTTCTCCTGAAGCGCCGGCAGGGAAAGCAGGCCGACTTCCCCTACCGCTTGATTTAAGGATAAATTCGTCAACTGATAATGCACGGCATACGTCAAGTCCTGCCGGTCTACTTGGTTCAGGCGAAGGGTTTTAATCTTTGTTTTCATTTCCGAATAAATATGATCTTGGTAATTTGCGGTACAACAGATGGGCGGCCAGTCCATTGAAAAAACCGGTGGCAATGGAAGTAAGCAGAAAAACGGGAAGCAGAAAGAAGATCTGAAAATGCCGGATAATGATTAAATAGGCCACCAGCACCTGAACCGAGGTATGGAAAAACGCTCCGATAATACTTACCCCCACCAGGCTGAACAGCCCTTCGCCCTGCAAGGCGGCCCACATGGCTATCACCGCGGCGATTCCTCCGCCGAATCCCTGGATAAAGGTGGGGCTGAACAGGCTGCCGGTAATCAAAGACCCGATGATTATCCTCAGAACCTGAACGGTCATAGCGGAGCGGAAACCCATGGCGACCAGGGTGACCAGGGTAATGATATTGGCCAGCCCCAGCCTGAGCCAGGGGGTGGGGTTGGGCAGCCCGGCCTCCACCGTATGCAGAACCACGGCAAAAGCGGTCAGGATGCCTAAAAAGGTAATGGTCTGCGAGCGCATCAGGCGCTCCGACCAGATTTGGTCGGCCCGGGATTCTTTATCAGCTGAACAAGTTCTGCGCAAGGTATTTTATTCCTTTATGAATCTCCCGTTCAGGCGCTTTCTCACTGATTTCCAGGATTTTGATAGTATCTTCTTTCAAATATTGCCCTACCATCCGGAAGTCGATTTCTCCCATCCCAGGGGGCCGGTGGTCGTCAATCAAGAGCGAATCATGAATATGTATTCCCAGCAGCCGGCCCGAGTAGCGCTCAAGTAATTCCTGATGACCAGCGAACCCCAGAGTCTCCAGCACGTGAGCATGCCCCATGTCATGCCAGTAATAGATATTTCCCCCTTGAAACTTGTCGAGAATCATCCCCACCTGATCCATAGAGGGAATTTCCTGAAAGTAGTAGCGGTTTTCCACCCCCAGCTTGATTCCCTCCTTTTCCGCTTCTCTGTTGAGCTCCTCCAGGGAAAAAAAGACCTGATCCAGGTATTGACCGGTCTTTTGCCGCCATTCCCGGATAAACGGCTGTAAATACTCCTGCAATTCCTTTATTTTGATTTTCCCTTTCTTGGCCTTCTGCACCATCGGCCTGATTTTCCGGGAAAGCTCGGTGACGCCGACATGAAGCACCACCGCCGGAACCTCCAGCCGGCCGGCCCAATGAATGGTCTTCTTGGTATACTCAACCGCCTGTTTCCGGATATCCGGATCAGGGGAGCTGAGAAAAAACCGTTTATTGGGGTCTTTTCCCTCGGAAAGCGGGGGACGGGGAAAGAAATTATGCAGGGAAAGAACCGTTAAATCCCCCTTTTTAATTACCGGCAGGATCTCCTTCAGGGTATCTTCCGTAATCCGGTACTCCAACTCCACCCCGGAAAGTTCAAAGCCCTTGAGGATATCGGCCAGTTCCCGGCCTGTCTTATATTTACCAACCGCCCAGGCTGAGGAAAACCCTAATCTTGAACCATCTGATTTCATGCTGTTAATCATACCAGAATTTTGACTTCTTTTCGCTTTTAAGTTAAACTCCTGAGTGTGAGACGATTTTTAGCCCGAATAATTCTATAAGGGGTTTTGTAACCCGAATCCGATAAATTGAAGGAAAACACACATGCTCGGATCAAGAATCAAACTTCCTAAAGAACTGGTGGAAAAAGCAGAACAATTTGCTGAAAAAGCCGGATACGCTTCGGTTGACGAGTTCGTCTGTCACCTGATTGAAAAAGAGGTCTCTCAAATAGACGAAGAGGATTCCGAAGAAGAGGTCAAACAAAAGCTACAGGGACTTGGATACCTCTCCTGATGACCGCTTTACTGAACCTCATCACCCGTCTTTTTGACGGAATCTTCTACCCCTTTTCCCGCCTGAATCCCTGGTACGCACTGATAACAATATCTGTCTTAACGGGAATACTTATGGTCACCATCTTTTCCAAGGTTTCCAACCAAAAGAAGATGGGAAGAGCCAAAAATCTTATCAAAGCGCATTTCCTGGAGATTCAGCTGTATAAGGACGATTTCCGGCAGTTGCTCTCCTCCCAGAAAAAGATTATCCGCTACAATCTGACCTATCTCAAGCTGGCCTTGTTTCCGGCTACTATTATGTTTATTCCGGTTCTTTTCATCCTGATCCAGCTGAATCTCCGGCTGGGAAACCGGCCGCTGCTACCGGGGGAGACGGTCAATATCCGGGCGGTTTTGCGAAATCAAGACCCCCTGAAGGTTGATTTGAGCCTTCCTTCCGGTGTCAGGCTGAACCTCCCTCCTTTAAGAATTCCAGCGTTACAGGAAGTAAACTGGCAACTGGCGGTGGAAAAGGCCGGGAATTTTGAACTGGGAATTACTGTAGAAAGAAAAAAAATCATTCAGAAACTGGCGGTCTCCGACCGGCTGGGGCGTTGTTACCTTGAAACCCCCTCCAGCGGGCTTGCCGAAATCTTTCTTAATCCCGGTCTGGGCGCCTATTTTACGGATAACTCTCCCTTGAAGCTCATTGAAACAGATTATCCGAAAAGGGATTTCAGCCTGGGGATCACCATTCTGCCGGAGTGGCTGGTAATCTTTTTCATCACTTCCGTCATCGCCGGCCTGACCCTGAAAAAGATCTTCAAGATTAATTAGACCAAGCTAAGAAGTGAGCCGGCAGACGTAAATTGCCGGAGCGCCAGGTTCTGCCTGAACATGCTATGTTCTTTCCTCCAGGAAAGCCTGAGCGGCCGCCAGCCGGGCTATGGGAACCCGGTAAGGCGAACAGCTTACATAATTCAGGCCGATCCGGTGACAGAACTTGACTGATTCCGGTTCTCCGCCATGTTCTCCGCAGATTCCCAGTTTGATATCCGGCCTGACGTTCTTTCCTTTTTCCACAGCCAGTTTCATCAGCTGACCGACACCCAATTGATCAATGGAAATAAAGGGATCAATCGGTAAAATTCCATTATCCACATAATTACCCAGGAAGGAACCGGCGTCATCCCGGCTGTAACCGAACGTCATCTGGGTAAGGTCATTGGTGCCGAAGGAAAAGAACTCGGCTTCCCCGGCGATCTCGTCAGCGGTCAGGGCCGCCCGGGGGATTTCGATCATGGTCCCGATCTGGTAATCCAGCTTCACTCCCGCCTTGTTCATAACCTCTTCAGCCACCTTCACCACCCTCGATTTGGTAAATTGCAGCTCCTTGACGGTACCCACCAGGGGAATCATCACCTCAGGCACCACAGTATGCCCTTCCCGGGAAAGTTCGCAGGCCGCCTCGAAAATCGCTTTTACCTGCATCTGGTAAATCTCCGGGTAACTGATGCCCAGGCGGCAGCCCCGGTGTCCCAGCATAGGGTTTAATTCATGGAGAGACTCGGCTTTATTCTTAATCTGAGTTTTCCTTTCGGAAGACAGGGAAGTGTCCCGTTCGATATCCTCTTCCTTGGGCAGAAACTCATGCAAAGGGGGATCCAGCAGCCGGATGGTTACCGGAAGTCCCTTCATCGCCCGGAAAATCCCTAAAAAATCTTCTTTCTGAAAGGGAAGCAGTTTATCCAGGGCGGCTTGTCTTTCTTCAGTAGTATCTGAAAGAATCATCTGCTGAACGATCGGCAACCGCTCTTCCCCGAAAAACATATGCTCAGTACGGCAGAGCCCGATTCCTTCCGCCCCGAAATCCCGGGCGACCTTAGCGTCTTCGGGGGTATCGGCATTGGTTCTCACCTTTAAAGAGCGAAGCCCGTCCACCCATTCCATCAGAGTCTCGAAATCCCCGCTCAAGTCCGGGGTGATAAGCATCGCTTTTCCGTCCAGGATATCGCCGGTGGAACCGTTCAAGGTAATATAATCGCCCTCTCTGATTACCCGGTCACCAACAGTAAAACATCTGTCTTCTTCATTTACGTTGATTTCACCGCAGCCGGCCACGCAGCACTTACCCATTCCCCGGGCGACTACGGCGGCGTGCGAGGTCATGCCGCCACGGGCGGTCAGGATTCCCTGGGCCGCGTTCATCCCTCCGATATCCTCGGGCGAGGTCTCCTGTCTTACCAGGATAACCTTCTTACCGTCAGCCGCTTCGCTTTCCGCCTTTTCCGCGGTAAAAACCACGTGCCCGACCGCCGCTCCGGGAGAAGCTGGCAGCCCTTTCGCCAGTTTGGTGTTGGAAGACTTGGGATCGACCATCGGGTGCAGCAGTTGATCCAATTGAACCGGCTCAACCCGGCTGACTGCGGTTTTCTTGTCGATCATCCCTTCCTTTACCATATCCACCGCTATTTTCACGGCCGCAGCCGCCGTCCTTTTACCGGTCCGGGTCTGCAATAAAAACAACCGGTTCTTCTGAATGGTGAATTCCAGATCCTGCATATCCGTGTAATGGTTTTCCAGGCTCTTATACACCGATTCCAGCTCATTGTACACCGCCGGCATTTCTTCTTCCAGGGAGACGGCCCCGTCCGAGCACCGCTGTTTATTGATCGGCTGGGGGGTCCTGATACCGGCCACCTCATCCTGACCCTGGGCGTTGAGCAGGTATTCCCCGAAGAACACCCTTTCGCCGGTGGACGGGTCTCTGGTAAACGCCACCCCGGTTCCCGAATCGTTTCCCAGGTTACCGTATACCATGGACTGGACATTTACGGCCGTGCCCCAGTCGCCGGGAATATTGTTGATTTTCCGGTAGGTAATCGCCCGATCGATGTTCCAGGAGCCGAAAACCGCCCCGATCGCCTTGTCCAGCTGCTCCTTGGGGTCTTCGGGAAAGGTGATGCCGGTTTCCACTTTAACAAGTTCTTTAAACTCACTGACCAGTTCTTTCAGGGCATCGGTATCCAGGTCGGTGTCTGACCGGGCGTACCTGTTCTCTTTCTTGGCGTCCAGAATCTTTTCAAACTTGGCATGAGCCACTCCCAGCACCACGTCACCGTACATGGTCACGAAGCGGCGGTAGCTGTCGTAGGCGAACCGCTCATTACCGGACTGTTTGATAAGGCCCTGGACCGTCCGGTCATTCAACCCCAGGTTGAGCACCGTATCCATCATTCCCGGCATGGAAACCCGGGCGCCGCTGCGCACCGAAACCAGCAGCGGGTTATCGCCAGAGCCGAATTCGGTTCCCATAACCTGTTCCACTCGGGCCAGATTCGTTTCCAGCTCCTGCCAAAGCCCGTCAGGATACTGCTGGTTGTTTTCGTAATAAGCGGTACAGACTTCCGTACTGATGGTACATCCGGCCGGAACCGGTATACCAAGATTGGTCATCTCCGCCAGATTGGCTCCCTTTCCTCCCAAGAGATTTTTCATGTCGGCCCGGCCGTCCGCTGACCCGGCGCCGAAGAAGTATACGTACTTACTCATTTATTCCTTCTCCTGCTTTTATTTTTGTTCCGCATGTTTTTACCTCCGGCGGGTTCTTTCCGCTTTGACCTGGCCAGTTTATTAAACTCCTCAAGCCCCACTGTCACGGATTCCTTATCAGTCTTTTCTATCTCTATCATCTCTGCTGCAAGGTCAACAGATACCACCTTACCCTCTTTTTGCCTCAAGACCACCTTTTCCCCGACTCGCGGCATATTTTTCCGGCTGGCTTCGTACTGAGGGTACTCATAAGCCATACAACACATAAGGCGGTTGCAGTTACCGGATATCTTGGACGGGTCCAGGCTGATATTTTGAAGTTTGGCCATTCTGATGGAAACCGGCTCAAAATCCTTTAAAAAAGTGGAACAGCACAAGGGCCGGCCGCAGGCCCCGTATCCGGCCAGGATCTTGGCCTCGTCTCTCACCCCGATCTGTTTCATCTCGATCCTGGTATGAAACTCGGCGGCCAGTTCTTTTACCAGGTTCCGGAAATCAACCCTGGTCTCGGCGGTAAAATAAAAGACTATCTTACTGGCGTCAAACAGGCAGTAAGCTTTTATCAGCTTCATGGGAAGCCTGGCCTGCCTTATCTTTTCTTCACAGGCGGCATGGGCTTCCTTTTCCAAACTGGTGTTTTTCCGCAGTATATCCTGATCCTTTTCATTATTTAACTCTCTTAGAATCCGGTTGCGAATATTTTTTCCCGGTTTAGCGGTCTGTTCATCCGGTTCCACCACTTTAACCGCTTTACCGAGCACCTGACCGTTGCCGATATCCACCACATAATCCCTGTTTACCACGCAGCTGACCCCACCACATTTACAGGTGCGGAGTAAATGCCCCCCTTCGGCAGAGCGGATATAGGCTATTTTCTGCGGCTTCCTGGTTTCAGAGGAAGGCGGCGCTGACTCTTTTTCTGATCTCACTCTTCAACTCTTCGATATCTTTTCGGGCGGATAAGACAAAGAACCTTTCCGGTTCCCGATCCGCAATCGTTAAAAAACCCCGGCGCACCCGGTTATGGAAATCCGGAGATTTCCGTTCATACCGGTCCGGTGAAGACGGCTGGTGACATCTCGATAACCCCGCTTCCGGCTCTATATCCAGCAGGACGGTAAGATCCGGAGCAAAATCGCCCCCAACCACGCTATTAATAATTCCGGCTGTCTTCTCCTCCACGCCGCCCCCAAAAACCTGATAAGCGGCGGTGGAATCGAAAAACCGGTCGCACAAGACAAAGGTACCCGCTCTCAAGGCGGGTTTTATTATTTCTTCCAGGTGTTGAGCCCTGGCCGCCTGATGCAGCAGCAGCTCAGCCAGGGGAACAATATCCCCCCCGCTTTTCAGGAGGATTTCCCGAAGCGATTCTCCCAAGCGGGTACCTCCCGGTTCTCTGGTAAGAATAACCGGCCGGCCCTTTTCTTCCAGATACTCTTTTAACAGTCCCGTCTGGGTGCTTTTCCCGGCCCCTTCTCCCCCTTCAAAGGTGATCAGCTTACCTGGAAATGTATCTTTCACCCTTCCAGGAAATTCTTTACCAGAGACTTCCCTTCCGTGGTCAGGATCGACTCCGGATGAAACTGAACCCCCTCTACCGGGTGGGATTTATGCCTGAGGCCCATAATGATCTTATCTTCGGTTAAAGAGGTAACCTTCAGGCAATCCGGCAGGCTTACCTGTTCGATTACCAGCGAATGATACCTGGTAGCGGTAAAGGGGTTTTCCAGGCCACGGTAGATCGATTTTCCATCATGAAACACCTGAGAGGTTTTGCCGTGCATAAGCTTTTCCGCCCTGACCACCCTGCCTCCATAAGCCACCCCGACCGACTGATGACCCAGGCAGACCCCCAGGATTGGAACAGTTTTACCGAAACGTTTTACCAGTTCCACCGAAATACCGGCCTCCTTAGGCGTACAAGGACCCGGAGAGATGACTATTTTCTGAGGCCTTAATTCCTCTATCTCCTCCAAAGTAATCCTGTCATTGCGGTAAACCTGGATATCCGCACCCAATTCACCGAAATATTGTACCAGATTATAGGTGAAAGAGTCATAATTATCTATCATTAAAAGTTTCATAAATTTCCGGTTTTTTACCCTTTTGCGGCCAATTCCACGGCCTTAATCAAAGCCATCGCTTTGTTGACCGATTCCCGGTATTCTTCCTTGGGGACTGAATCGGCCACAATGCCTGCGCCGGCCTGAACATAAGCGCGGTCTCCTTTTACTATAATAGTCCGGATAGCGATGCAGGTGTCGAAATTGCCGTTGTAGCCGAAATAACCGACCGCTCCGGCATACGGCCCCCGGCGAACCTTTTCCAGCTCGTCGATGATCTCCATGGCCCGGATTTTGGGCGCTCCCGAAACCGTGCCCGCCGGAAAGCAGGCCCTTAGAACGTCAAACGGGTGGCAGCCCTCCTTTAATTTTCCCTTGACATTGGACTCCAGGTGCATGACGTGGGAGTATCTTCTTACCACCATGCTTTCACTGACCGCCACCGTTCCGGGAACGGCCACCCGGCCCACGTCGTTGCGTCCCAGATCCAGCAGCATGGTATGTTCGGCCAGTTCCTTCGGTGAATTTATGAGTTCCTTTTCATTCCGCAAGTCTTCTTCATGAGTTTTTCCTCTGGGTTTGGTGCCGGCGATCGGGTGTACCTCGATTTCCCTGTCCTCCAGCCGGACCAGCACCTCAGGCGAAGCCCCGATCAACTTCAGATCCCCCAGTTTAAGGTAAAACATGTACGGAGAAGGGTTAATGATCCTGACCGCCCGGTATACATCAAAAGGGTCGCCGGTCAAGGGAAGGGAAAAGCGCTGGGAAAGAACGGTCTGGAATATATCGCCGGAGCGGATATATTCCTTGGCCTTTTCCACCATCTCTTCAAATTCCCCGGCTTCCGTGTTTGAAGTTACTTTTTCTACACCGGAAGAAACAAGATCCGAAGGATACTTATCAAAAGGTT
>JBHHXV010000033.1:0-14109 GCA_046757225.1 bacterium | reverse complement strand
CAACAACATATCATCTGCTTTGCTATGATTCCCGAATTATTCGGGCTAAATAATCGAATTTGATTTACCTTCCCAAAATAAACAAGACCGATCTGGTCCTGGTCCTGCTGGGAGCGGGACTATTAATACTGAGCTTTCCCAAGCACGATATCGGCGGCCTGGCCTATCCGGCGCTGGCGGTTCTGTGTTACCTGGGGCTGCGCTCTTCCGCTCCGGAAGAGAAACGTTTCCTCCCCGGCTTCCTGTTCGGAGTCTTCTTCTATTTAGGCAATATCTTCTGGGTCTCTTACAGCATGGAGCATTACGGCGGTCTGCCTAAAATCGTCAGCTGGTCGATTCTCTTTATTCTCTGCTGTTACCTGGCTCTCTATTTCGGATTTTTTACCTGGGGATTGAACCGTTTATCAGCCAAAAGCCGGCTGGTCTGGGTTGCCCCCTTTTACTGGGTGGCTCTGGAATATGTAAGGACGTATCTGCTTTCCGGGTTTCCCTGGTCACTGATCGGCTATTCCCAATATAAATATATCCCTCTTATACAAATAGCGGATATAACCGGGGTTTACGGTCTTTCCTTCATTGTTATGAGCGTGGCTGTTTCCCTGGCGAAAATCGCTTCCCTGTACCCGGAAATAAAGAGTTCCCACCTGTTGAGATACGGGCTTGTTCCGGTTTTTCTGCTGATTGCCGGTCTCAGTTACGGGTATTACCGGATCAATCACCTGAAATTCCCGGAAAAGATCCGGGTGGGAGTAATCCAGGGAAACGTCGATCAGGGGGTCAAATGGAACCCTTCTTTTCAACAGAAGACTATCGACAGATACGCCCGGTTGAGCCGGAAAGCGGCCGGGAAAACAACGCGGCTGATTGTCTGGCCGGAAACCGCCGCTCCCTTTTATTTCCAGAGCAATGAGAAATTCGCCCGGCAAGTAACGAAACTGGCCAAAGAGATTAAAACACCTCTTCTGTTCGGCGCTCCCGCTTTTGTCATGAAAAAAGGGGACTACCAACAGCAGAACAGCGCCTTTTTACTTTCTTCTGAAGGCGTTTTGATCGGAAAATCCGACAAAATCCATCTGGTTCCCTTTGGGGAATACGTCCCTTTGAGCTGGCTGTTCAAGCCGTTCGGCAGCCTGGTAGCCGAAGTGGGGGATTTCAGCCCCGGCGACCGGCCGCACCCCCTCCAGCTGGGAAATAAACGACTGGGGGTGGTGATCTGTTTCGAGGTAATCTTTCCCGATCTGGTGAGGCGGTTCTTCAAAAACGGCGCCCATTTCCTGGTCAACATCACCAATGACGCCTGGTTCGGCCACACGGACGCCTCTTATCAGCACTACAGCATGGTGACTTTCCGGGCGGTAGAGAATCACGCGGGGGTGGCCCGCTCCGCCAATACCGGCATCTCCGGTTTTATCGATCCCCTGGGCAGAAACATCTCCTCCACCGACATCTTCGTCACCACCGAGCAGGCGGCTGATCTTCCTGTTTCCCGGGAGAAAACCGTTTATACCAGATACGGGGATATTTTCGCCTGGTTTTGTTGTATAATCACTTTAGCCCGAATAATTCGGGAATCATAGCAAAGCAGATGATATGTTGTTGAAAAATAGTTACTTTTTGTCAGTTTCCCTTCAACTTGTTTTGCCAACGAATTTTGTGGGGACGTTGGCATGAAGCCTTTTCCGATATAGGTCTGGCAAAAGTGGCTCAACTTTATGAATAGTCCAGGTTAGTAATTTTTATTAAAAGAAAAAATGTTTAAACCTATATACAAAGAGAAGCAGTTATTAACGGGTGACCTGAAATCGCCGGTGGGAATCGTCAGCTTATGGACCGAGCGGAAAAAGGTGGCCGCGGAAATAGAGGGGTGCGGTTATGCGGCTATCGGGCAGCTTTATTCTGCCCAGCGGGGGTTGGACCCGCTTATAAGGAACTTGTTGGCCAACCCTTCCCTGCGGTGCCTGGTGGTGTGCGGCCGGGATCTTTCCCGAAGCGGAGAAACGCTGGCTGATTTTTTCCGAAACGGGGTCAGGCGGGGAGAATCAACCCAGGGGATGCCTTGCTGGCAGGTGAACTCCGAGTCCGCCTCGGGGTATCTGGATAGAGAAATTGACCGGGAGGCTCTTGACCTGATCCGCCGGGAGATCACCCTGATCCGGGTAAATGATATAAGCGAGTTGAAAGAAACATTACAGAAACTGGAACAGGAAGGGCTGCCTCCGGCCAGGGAGCACACAAGGGCGCTTATCTTTCCCAAGAAAGAGGTCTCTTTAGACGTTTTTCCGGCCGAGGATTCCGCTTTCGTGGTTCGAGGACGCCGGGTGGCCGATACCTGGCTTCAGGTTCTGGATACGGTTGTCCGGTTCGGCAAGGTAAGCCGGACCCACTACGACAGCCATCAGAAAGAGATCCTGGATCTGGTTTCCATTGTCAGCGGGGAAAACCCGGAAAAGCTGTATCTGCCGGAATATCTCCCCTGTGACAAGGAAAAGCTAAAGAGTTATTTTCCCAGGGTCTTGACGGACAAGCGGTATCCCGATTGCAGTTATACCTATGGGCAGCGGTTGCACAGCTATTTTAAAGGGGTCGATCAAATTCAGGCGATGATAAAAAGATTGGCCGGGGATCCGGATACCCGGAGCGCGGCCGCTTCCCTCTGGGATCCGGTCAAGGACTCTTCAGTAAAGAGCGGCTCCCCCTGCCTGAACCATCTCTGGGCCAGGATTCGGGGTGACCGGCTTTTTTTGACTGCCACCATCCGCTCCAATGACATGTTTTCCGCCTGGCCGGAAAACGCTTTCGCTTTGCGGAAGCTCCAGCATAAAATCCTGAAGGGAGTAGAAACAGCCGCTTCCGTATCTCTTAAATTAGGCGGTCTTATTATCGTGTCCCAGTCCGCCCATATTTACGAGGACTGCTGGGAACCGGCCCGGAACATTATCGATAAACATTACCGGTCAGAGGTCAAGGTATCGTTTAAAGATCCGCGGGGCGCTTTCGTGATCGAGGTGGATAAGGAGATCGCGGTAACCCATCTGACGCCGGAAGGTGAACATCTGCATACATTTCAGGGAAAATCGGCCCGGGAACTCTCCAGACAGATAAAAACGATCGGCCCCAATTGTTCCCATGCCCTCTACCTGGGCGGGGAACTGGCCAAGGCGGAACTGGCCTTGAAATTTCCCGACAAGTTTCAGTATGTTCAGGATAAACCGGTCACAAAAATGTGGCGATGAAAGCGGTCATCCAGAGGGTTAAGCAGGGGTCGGTAGCGGTTGATGGTCGGGAAACCGGCCGGATAGGACGGGGAATGGTGGTTCTCCTGGGAATCGGCAAACAGGATGGGGATAGGGAAACCGAATTCTTAATGAACAAACTGTTAACCTTGAGAATCTTTCCCGGGGAAAAAGGGGAATTCGACCGCTCGATCACCGATATCCAGGGAGAAATCCTGGTGGTTTCTCAATTCTTAAATGACGGGCCGGTAACCTTTATATTGGAATCATGAAAAAGCATTTATTTCTCATAAATGTCCTCCTGGCGGCGCTGGCCGCTTATTCGGGCTATCAGTGGTACCTGAGTTCCACTCCTGAAGCTTTTGAAGTATATCATTGGGAAAAAGCGAAGATAAAGCCTCTTACTTTAAAGGAGAAATCCGCGAAAACCAGGATGGCCAAGTTTTCCCAGTTCGATATCGTGGGGAAAAAGACATTGTTTCGGCCGGAGCGGAAGGAATGGGTGGCTCCTCCCCCTCCCCCTCCCCCGATTCCGGTGGTAAAGACGAAAGTCAGGAAGGTGCCCGCGCCTGAGATAAAAATACCTGAACCCAAACCCCCCCCGTATCCGAACCCGGAATTATACGGAATAATTATTTACGATAAAGGGGAGAAGCTGGCTGTTATGAAAGGGAGCGAGCGGGAAAAGCTGAAAGCTCCGGCTCCGGCCGCCCACAGAACAAGCAGACGGAGGAGACGGAGGAGACGGAGGAGACGGAGGAGGCGGTCTCGGTTTCGGGCTGCACCTGCGTCCAGATACAAGATAACCGGCGGCAAGGTAAAACGTTATCATGAAGGCGAGATTGTTTCCGGCAGCAGGATTATCAAGATAGACCCTGACCGGGTGGTGTTGCAGCGTATTGAAGGGGGAGAAAAGATCGAATTGCGGTTACGGAAAGCCGGTTCAAAAAAATCCGGGTCTACCGCCAAAAAGAGTGTTGAGAAAACGGAAACCGCCCCTAAGATCCCTAAAAAAAGCGATTTCAGGGCAAGACGGGCCGAACTGTTGAAACGAGCCAGAAGCAGATGGTTGCTAAACAGAAAAAAAAGACGTTCCCTGTCGGCTGAATAGGAAAAGATGAAACTGACCAGGCGGCAATTTATTAAAGGGGTGGCCGCTTCAGGAGCGGTATGGGGGGTGCGGCAGTTATGGCCAGAGGAACTGGAAGCCGCTCATACGTCCGGAATTAAGGGAAGATTGAAGGTAACCTTCGGTCGGGATACCCCGCATGTCTGTCCTTTCTGCGCGGTGGGCTGCGGGATTATCAGCGTAAAAAAGGAGGGGAGGATTATTTCCCTGGAAGGGGATCCCGCAAATCCGATTAATGAGGGTGCTCTTTGCGGCAAGGGGCAGGCCTCTATACAATATTTCCGCAATGACCGGCGTCTGTCAGCCCCTTTAAAACGGACGAACCCCAGAAAGGGAGTCAAGGAAAACCCCGGCTGGGAGGAGATCTCCTGGGAACAGGCCCTTCTTGAAATTTCCCGGAAAACCGCCCGGATCCAGGCCGGCTACCGAAAGAAAGAGGGAAACCCCAGGCAGCCTGACGGAAGCTGTTATCACAATGGGTTAAGCTCTCCCCTCGCCTTTCTGGGAAGCGCTGCCGTCACTAACGAGGGCTCATATTTATTAAAAAAGCTGGCTACCCTTCTGGGAAGCAACAATATCGAGCACCACGCTCGAATCTGTCATGCCTCCACCGTAGCTGGCCTGGCTCCCACTTTCGGTTTCGGAGCCATGACCAACAACTTCTGGGATCTCGAAAATTCGGCCTGCCTGATGATTATCGGCAGCAACTGCGCCGAAGCCCACCCGATCGCCTGGCGCTGGATCAACCGGGCCCGCTATCAGGGAGCCGTCTTGATTTCAGTCGATCCCCGTTACACCCGCAGTTCCGCCCATGCTGACCTCTATCTGCCCATCCGCCCGGGAACCGATATCCCTTTCATTTACTATCTGGCCAATTACGCTGTTTCCCACGGCTATGTCGATAAAGGTTTTTTAAACAACCGGACCAATACCGGCTTTGGCAGCGCCGACTGGAAGGAATTTGAGCGGGAAATCCGGAAGATGGATCAGAAAACTGTCAGCCGGATTACCGGAATCAGGGAAGCGGATCTCAAACGCTCAGCCCGGATGTTTTGTGAAGGAAGCCGGGGAACGGTCACCAGAAGAGGGAAAACCATTGAAAAGCACGCCACTGTAATCTACGCCCTGGGAGCCACCCAGCATACCTGCGGCACCCAGAATGTCCGCAGTTTCGCCCTGTTGCAGATGCTGCTGGGAAATATCGGCAAGCCCGGCGGGGGAATCAATGCCCTGCGGGGGCACAGCAATGTCCAGGGGAGCACCGACCTGGCCGATCTCTCCCATTTACTGCCCGGTTATATAAAAATTCCCCGGGCGCCAAACCAGATCAGGGTTTATCAGGACTGGAAAAATCAGGGCTGCCCGGATGCCTGGGCCTGGAAAATAAAAGACTGGTATCAGGAAAGCTACGCTAAGATGCCTGCCCAAGGCCTGGCCGATCACGCCAAGAAGATCTGGGCCTGGGAATTCGACGGCTGGCGGCGACTGGAAAAGGTCTGGGGAATCTTCGCAGGCGTAAAACCGGAAGAAAAGCCCCAGGCAGGCACAGTCATTTCCGACCTGCCCTTCAATAACGGATTCGGTATGGTCGATCTGTTCCGGGCCTGCCGGGAGAAGCAGATCAAAGCGCTGTTTCTGTTCGCCGAAAACCCGGCGGTCAGCAACGCCAATTGTGAAGCGGTCCGGAAGTCTCTGGCCAGCCTTGATTTATTGGTGGTAACCGAGTTGTTTGAAACGGAAACCGCTCATTTCGCCGATTATCTGCTTCCCTCGGCCTCCTTCCTGGAGGAAGAGGGGAGTAAAACCTCCAGCCCCCGCCTGATCCAGTGGTCTCATGCCGCCGCCAAACCCAGGCATAAATGTAAGCCGGTGGTGGAAATCATCGACCTGCTGTACCGGGGATTTAAAGCGGCCGGAGCGCTTGAGAGCGCTTCCGGGGTTTACCGTAAGGGAAAGCCGGTTTCCGAAAGGTTATTGATGAAGGCCGGAGCGGCAGAACGCCCCTGCTCTTTAAACTGGGCGGGAAAAGACGCGGAAGCGGTTTACCGGGAGATCTCCCGGGCGGTGAAGCTTTATGACGGGATGTATGACTGGTATGCCGCGGAGAATCTTTCCCGGCGGCGTAATCCCAAACCGCGGAACGCTCTGGCCGGTCTGGAAAAAATCGATTATCAGATTGATAAACTATACAATCTGCATAAAAACTGGGGCTGGAGCTGGCCCCATAATGTCAGGATACTGTACAACCATTCGGGCCGGGGGTATCAGGGGGAACGGGGAGAGGTCTCCACCGTTTCCGGCTGGAAACCGGCTTTTACCGGAAAAGCGGGAGACGACGGCCATAATTTCGCGGTCTCAAAATATTATAAACGCCGGGACAACGGTTATGATATATGGGAGGGACCTCACGAGCAAGCGGGAATCATCTCTTACTATTATGACCATGAAGTAGTGGGGAATGAAACCTGCCGGGCCAATTTCAGCCGGAGCTATTTCGGCAGGAACTATCCCGCTCACGCGGAGCCGCTGGAATCGCCCGTTTCCGGCCTGGCCGCCCGGTATCCTTCAATGGCGAAGCTTTATCAGCGGATTTCCGGGTACCGGTATTCCGGCAATAACCCGGTAATAAAGGATGCGGGAAAACCTTCGGAATACCCGATTGTGCTGACTACCTATTCGGTAAGCGAGCATTTCGGGGGAGGGGGGGCTACCAGGCATATGCCCTGGCTGCTGGAGCTGGTGCCTGATCCCTTTCTGGAGATTTCCCCTGAACTGGCGGAAAAAAAGAAGATCAGAAACGGTGACTGGGTCAGGCTGGAAAGCCGGCGGGGGAAGATCGAGGTCAGAGTCCTGGTCACCGGCCGGATGCGGCCGCTGGAAATCGAGGGGGAGACCGTGCACGTAGTGGGGATGCCTTTTCACTGGGGCTTTAAGGGAATCGGTACCGGAGCTTGTGCCAATACCTTGACCATTGACGCGGTAGACCCCACCGCTCAAATCCCGGAAACCAAGGCCTGCCTCTGCCGGCTTGAGAAGGTTTAACCAGTGATCGATTGACGCCGGAAAACCATGGTTACGGCCATCAGGAAGATAATATAGAGGCCGATTTCGTCATGGAATTGATTGCCGGTCAATCCTATCTGCAAGAATTCAAACATCGCCAGGATTGAACCGAAGAGAAACCCTCTTGTAAAAGGGTCTTGAACCTGCCGATAGGCGGTAAGGGCTTCTCGGAAAAAGGCCGCCATCAGAGTGAGAAACAGGGCGATTCCCACCATGCCTCCCTGCACTCCCATGCTCAGATAGAGATTGTGGCAGTCAGGAAGGGCTCTTCTTTCCGTAGCTTCCGGCAGGATGTAACCTTCCTTCAGATAAACCTTTTTAAAGATTCTTTTACCGTAACCGATTCCCAGAATCGGATAATCCCTGATAATATGCAGGGCGCTGGTCCAGAGCTGCACCCGGTCGCTCAGTACCCCGCCGGCTCTGGCATAATTCCGGTAATCGAAGATAGTCATGAACCGGGCGCTGAAATTAGCGGGCAGCAGTAAAAAAAAGAGCAAAATGACCGGCACAAAAAAAAGCAGCAGCTTTTTCCGGTAAAAGTAAGCGGAGATAGCCACCGCCGAAAAAAAGCCCAGCCAGACGCTCCTGGTGAGCGTGGCCATAATACAGCTGAAAAAAACGATTATCAGCAGAAAGTAAACAAATTTTCTTTTCCTGTCCTGGTCATGAATAATAAAACCGAGCAGCAGGCAGCAGCACAGAAGCAGGTAAAATCCTAGAGGGGTATAGCTCTGATTGGCGTACAAAGAAACCGTCCGGCCTCTGAACAGGGTGAACCCGGCAAAATACCCGATTACCCCGATTACCGCCATTACAGCTGCCCCGGCCAGCAGAGACTTGAGGATGATTTTTACCGATTTCTCGGATTTGAGGTTGGTAATGATCAGGAAATAGAGGAGAACGATTTTTGCGATCTCGCCCCTGAACTCCCGGAAACTGTAGCGGACATTAATGGAAAATATACTGGAAACAAGAGCGCTGGCCAGCATAAGCAGGAGAACGATTCCCACCCGGTCTGTTTCAATAATGAACCGTTTTTCCCGGACGCACTTGTAAATCCAGCCCGCCAGAGCGGAAAACAGCAGAAAAGAAGCCAGGGCGTTGGTCTTGTCGAAAAACATGGTCCCCATCAGCCCGGCCAGGCTGTCGGTAATGATATTGTCGGGTTCCCGGTATCGGGAGGGGATCTTTTCTTCTAAACCGGGCATTCAGATGATTCCCTTTTCCGCCAGCAGGGAGCGGTAGAGTTTATCCGTGTTGGCCGCCATGGTTTCCAGACTGAACAGTTTGGCTCTTTCCCTGGCCCGGGCGGACATGTCGGCAGCCGGTTGTTCGAGGATCTCAATTACCCGCCCGGCCAGCGGTTCCGGCTGCCCGGAAGGGACGATAAAGCCGGTTTCACCGTCCAGAATCGCTTCGGCGTTACCTCCCACCCCGGTGGCCACCATCGGCACGCCCATAGCCAGCGATTCCACCACAGCATTGGAGAACCCTTCTTTAAGAGAAGACAACACCGTTACATCACACAAGGCCAGCAGAGCGGGAATGTCTCTCCGTTTCCCGGTAAAGATCGCCTCTTCGCTTAACCCCAGTTCCCGGGCCTGTTTTTGCAGTTCTTTCAACAGGCCGGTCTGACCCTCCTCTTCCCCCACGATCAGAAATCTGACCTCGGGAATCTCCTGCTTGATTATTGCCGCGCTTTTTAAAAAGGTATGGTGGTCTTTCTGGGGAACGATCCGGGCGAACATGCCCACCACCTTCTTTCCTCCCAACCCGAATTCCTCTATCAGGGCGGAATCCTTTTCCCGGGGATGAAACCGCTCCAGGTTGATGCCATTATAAATGACCACGCATTTATCCGGGTCGGTTCCGGTTTGGGAAAGATAATCCTGCCGCACTGCCTGAGAAACCGCTATCACCTTGTCCCGCAGGGGAGCGAACCGGGCGTCCCGCTTTACCTGCCGCCGGTTGTCCCAATGATCCACATTATGAATATTGGAGATGATCACCGGCACTCCGGCCAGCCGGGCGGCCAACACTGCCGAAATATTGGGGCGGTACATATGGGTGTGAACTATCTGCGCCTTCACCTTTTTCAAATAAGAAACCATTTGATAGAGGCTCAGGGGGTGCAGTCGGCTGCGGAAATAACACAGATCCACCCCAATCCCCGCTTTCTCGAATTCGCCGGCCAGTTCTCCCTTCTCCCGGATGCAGCAGACCCGGACATTGTAGGAAGGGCTGAGCTTGGGCAGGATTTCCAGCAGGCGGTTTTCCACCCCTCCCACCGGAAGTTCGGAAATCACTCGAACCAGGTTAACAGGTTTCATCAACTTTTTATATTCGGAGCATCCGGTCCAAGGCCTTGAAAGCCTTTTGCCGGATATCCTCGTTCACGGTAACTTGGTATCGGTTCTTTTCCAGGGCCGCCGCCACCTTTTCCAGGGTGGTAAGCTTCATGTTGGGACAGATCAGCTTTTGGGTGGGAATGATGATTTTTTTGCCCGGGTTGTCTTTTCGCAGGCGATAGGCCATCCCTTTCTCGGTTCCCAGGATAATTTCAGCGGCGGAGGTCTCGGCTACATATTTGCCCATGCCGCCGGTGCTCATCGCTTCATCAGCCAGCCTGATAACCTCCATATCGCACTCCGGGTGAACCACCACCTTGGCCTCCGGGTATTTACGTTTGGCTTCTATAATGTCACGAGCCGTTAAATTCAAATGAGTAGGGCAATATCCAGGCCAAGCCGTTATCTTTCTTCCGGTCTTATAGGCCGCATAGGAGGCCAGGTACTTGTCGGGGACAAACAATATCTCTTTTTCCGGGTCAATGGATCGCACCACTTTTATGGCGTTGGAAGAGGTGCAGCAGATATCGCTCTCCGCTTTTACTTCAGCCGAAGAATTGACATAGCAGACCACCACCACCCCCGGATGCTCCTGTTTCCATTTCCGCAGTTCGTCGGCAGTAATCATATCAGCCATCGGGCAGCCGGCCTGCCTGTCCGGAAGCAGGACGGTCTTGTCCGGGGAAAGGATGGCGGCGCTTTCAGCCATAAAGGAAACCCCGCAGAAAACGATTACCTCGGCGTCGGTCCCGGCCGCCTGCCGGCTCAAGCCCAGCGAATCCCCCAGGTAATCGGCCAGATCCTGAATTTCCGGGCGCTGGTAATTATGCACCAGGATAACCGCGTTCCTCTCTTTCCTCAACCTGTTTATTTGATTAATATAGTCTTGATCTTCTTTGAAATTTTTCATCTATTTTTTTAATTGTTTGTTCATATTTCCAGAACGGTAGCCAAGTAAATCCAAAGCGGTAAAAGTAAAGCCGATAGAAGAGAAATAATCATAAATCTCCCGGCGAAGCTGCCGGTTTTTCCAGAAACCGTCTATTTCATCCGGGCTGATTTCGATTCTGGCCACCGCTCCATGATAGCGCACCCTGAACTGTCTTAACCCGGCCTTTTTCAGGAAATTCTCGGCCAGTTCCACCTGCTCCAGCCGCTCCCGGGTAATCCGGGTTCCATAAGGAAATCGGGAAGCCAGGCAGGCTGCCGCAGGTTTATCCCAGGTGGAAAGCCCCATCTTCTTCGACAGGTAACGAATCTCTTCCTTGGTCAGTCCGGCTTCTTTCAAGGGGCTGATAACCCCCAGTTCTGCGGCGCTCTTCATTCCGGGACGGTGATCATCAATATCGCTGTACGTGGAACCATCAGCCACTGTTTGAAAACCCTGCTCCCGGGCGATTTTCCGAAGTTTACCGAACAGCTCCGACTTGCAGTAATAACAGCGGTCGGCCGGATTATCGCAGAACCCGGCGATATCCAGCTCTTCGGAAGCGACCAGCCGGTGAGGGATTCCGGCGGCTTCGGCTGAGACCTCAGCCTCTTTCCGCTCCGTTTCCGTGTAGGTCGAGGAAACGGCGGTTACCGCCAGGCAGCGCTCTCCCAAAACCCGGTGCGCCACATTCACCAGGTAATTACTGTCCACTCCCCCGGAATAAGCGATTACCAATCCCTCGATTTCCTGTAAGGAGCGCTTTAAAAAAGATTCCTTTCCCTCTGCCGCTTCCTTTAGCTCCGCTGTATAATTGATTGTCAGGTTCATTTACCTTTTTATACGATCCATCCCCCTCCCAACACCCGGTCGTCCTGATAAAAGACCAGGGCCTGTCCGGGGCTGACGCCGGTCTGGGCTTCTTTAAAGATCACTTCAGCTTTTAAGCCCGGCAGGGGGGTGACCCGGGCCGGCTGCTCCTTTTGCTGATAACGCAGTTTCGCTTTTATCTCAAGAGGAGCGTCTGGAATCTCTCCGTTGGTCCAGTTTACGTTTTCCAGCGGAACCCTGTCCTGTTCCAGATCTTTTTTCTCCCCGATAACTACCCGGTTTTGTTCCGCATCGATCCTCACCACATACCGGGGAGAGCCAAACGCCACTCCCAGTTTCCGCCGCTGGCCCACGGTAAAGAAAGGAAAACCCCGGTGCTCACCTACCTTGTTTCCCTGCATATCGAGCAGAGCGCCCGGTTGTATCTTTTCCGGAAACGCCTCCTGTATATATCGCCGATAGTCATGGTCCGGGATAAAGCAGATCTCCTGGCTTTCCCTCTTACCGGCGGTGACCAGCCCGGCTTCTGATGCTGTTTTCCTGGTTTCTTCTTTGGTGTACGTTCCTAAAGGAAGAAGGGTCCGGGCCAGTTGAGATTGGGTGAAACGGCAGAGAAAATAGCTTTGATCCTTTTGGGGGTCAACCCCTTTTTTAAGAATATACTGTCTCTCTTCTGAAGGGCGTTCTGAGCGTTCTATCCGGGCGTAATGACCGGTGGCGATATACTTGCAGCCGAACTTCCGGCCCTGGTTTAATAAATAATCGAATTTCAGTTTCTCGTTACAAAGAATACAGGGGTTGGGAGTCCGCCCTCTCAAATACTCCTTTTCAAAATAACTGATGACTTCCCGGTAAAAAAGCTCCCGCAGGTCCAGGGTGTAATGGGAAAACCCCAACCTGGCGGCTACTGCCCGGGCATCCTCCGCCTGTTCCAGGGAGCAGCAGCTTTTTTCTGAGCTGTTTCCCGACCAGAGATGCATGGTTATCCCGATAACCTGATAACCCGCTTCCCGGAGCAGCAGAGCCGCAACCGAGCTGTCCACCCCCCCGCTCATGGCGACCAGAACCTTGTCAGGATTTGGATGATTCACGGTCGAGATTTATTTAAGGCCGCTGTCTCTCGGAATTACCGCTCCCTGGTTCCGGTCGATCTTATCCAGGAATTTCAGGTAGCCGTCCAGATTTTCAAACTTATTGAAATGTATTCCCACTTTAGTCTGGTTAATAGTAAGAATTTTCTCCTCCAGCCGCTTGCGGTAATAGGGATGACAGCGTGAACAGAAATTCACGATATCCTCTTTGGTTTCTATTTTCCAGCGGATATATTTGTAGTTGGTGTTGGACGGATGCTGGTCATGGCAGCTTCGGCAGGTCAGGTCTTCCTCTTCGCCGATAAACCCCTTGGATTCGGGAGGGAGCGTGGCCCTTTTCGGTTTGACGCCGATCGGGTGCGAGTGCTCCAGATGAATTATCTTATAGCCGGTTCCGTCTGGTTCAGGGGCGTGACAGGCCAGGCACAGGGTTCCGGTTCTCTTGAACGGTTTGCCGGTGCTGGGATTTATGGTGGTGGTATTGGGGATTTCGGTCAGCATTACCGGCCCTTCCCCTCCGTGCACGTCGTGGCATAAGGCGCATTCGCCGTGAGCCCCTTCCCCTTTGCCGGTCGGGTCGGCCTTGTCCTGATGGCATTTGGCGCAGACCACGCTCATATAAAAAGAACTCTTGGTCGGCCAGCGCAGATATTTAAAATTCTTGTTGGCCGGGTGCTGGTTGTGACATGAAGTACAGGTGATCTTTTCTTCTTCTCCGGGAAACCCCTTTGCTTCCGGGGGAAGCTTTACTTTTTTCGGTTTGATGTCGATCGGGTGGGAATGCTCCATATTCAAGGGCAGGATTCCTTTCCCCCCGGGTTTCCTGGCGTGACAGGACATGCACAGGGAGGCCACCCGGTTGAACGGCTTACCGGTGTGGGGATTGACGGTTTTCCGGTTCTGCTTGTTGCGGAAAATAACCTCCTTTTCCCCGTCGTGTATGGAATGGCACATCAGACAATCCCCATGGGAATTATCGAATTCGTCATGGGTGCCCTTATCCTTGTGGCAGTGAATACAGAATTCGCCGATGGTATCCCCTTCCTCGCCGGCCGGCCAGCGGAGGTATTTCGGGTTGGGGTTGTCCGGGTGGTGATCATGGCAGCTCAGGCAGCTGATATTTTCCTGGTCCCCCTCGAAACCGACCGCATCATAGGGAAGCTTCACCTTTTCAGAAACCACCCCTACCGGGTGGGAGCGGCTCAAATCTATATAGGGAGCTTCTATATCGGAAGTGGTATCATTGCCGTGACACCCCAGGCAGATGGCGGAAGTGCCGGGCAGCGGCTTTCCGGTGCGGGGGTTTATATCGGTGGTGTTCGGCTTGAATTTGAAGATAAACGGGTCATCCTCGGGGTCGGCCTCTTTATGACACATCTCGCATTCAAGGTGAGGCCCGTATTTCTCCCCGTCCGCGTCCTGAGCATACGCTTTCAGGGAAAAGCTCAAAAAAACGACCGCCAGTAAAATTAATAATTTACGC
>JBHHXV010000032.1:0-14110 GCA_046757225.1 bacterium | reverse complement strand
TTCAACTTTTGCTGGCAAACATATTTTATCTGGACGTTGGCATAAAGCCTTTTCCGACATAGAATCTGGCAAATGCAACCATTATTTATGAAGAGACCGGGTTAAATAAATGCCGACTGCGCTCATAACCGGAATAACCGGCCAGGATGGGTCATACCTCGCGCAACTGCTTCTTTCCAAAGGTTATGATGTCTATGGAATCATTCGCCGGTCAAGCTCTTTCAACACCAAAAGAATCGATTCCCGTTATCAAGACCCCCATGTGCCCGGACATAAACTTCACCTTATCTTCGGTGACCTGAACGACGCCAGTTCCTTGAACAAGATTCTCCGGACCGTAAAACCGGAGGAAATATATAATCTCGGAGCTCAGAGCCATGTCCGGGTTAGTTTTGATATTCCGGAATACACCGGCGAAATATCCGGCCTGGGAACCTTGAGACTGCTGGAAGCTGTCAGGGAAACAGGGATTAATCCCAGGTTTTATCAGGCCTCAAGCAGCGAGATGTACGGCAAAGTGGAGGAAACCCCTCAAACCGAGACCACCCCCTTTTATCCCCGCAGTCCTTATGGAGTGGCTAAAGTATACGCTTACTGGATTACGGTCAATTACCGGGAAAGTTACGGAATGTTCGCCTGTAACGGCATTTTGTTCAATCATGAGTCTCCCAGGCGGGGAGAAACCTTCGTCACCAGAAAGATCACCAAAGCGGCCGCCCGCATTAAACTGGGGGTGCAGGACAAGCTCTTTCTGGGGAATCTGGAGGCCAAACGGGACTGGGGTTTTGCCGGGGATTACGTGGAGGCGATGTGGATGATGTTACAACAGAAGCAGCCGGATGATTATGTGATCGCTACCGGTAAAACCTGTTCAGTAAGGGAATTTCTCGCTGAAACATTCGGCTACTTAGACCTCGATTGGCAAAGATACGTAAAAATCGATCCCAGGTATTTCCGGCCTGCTGAGGTGGATTTGTTATTGGGTGACTCTGCCAAAGCCCGGAAAAAACTGGGCTGGCAGCCGAAAGTCACCTTCAAGGAACTGGTAAGAATAATGGTGGACGCCGACTTGAAAGCGGAAAAAGAAATTATTGAAGGGACCGGCAGGTAACATGGAAAAAAAAGCCTCGATATATGTGGCAGGGCATAGGGGGCTGGCTGGGTCGGCAATATTAAGAAGGTTGAAACAGGAGGGGTATACAAACCTGATTCTCAAGACTCACCGGGAGCTGGACCTGACCCGTCAGCATGAGGTTGAGGCTTTCTTTGAGAAGGAGCGGCCGGAATATGTATTCATGGCGGCGGCTAAGGTGGGCGGTATTTACGCTAACGACACTTATTCCGCCCGGTTTATCTATGAAAACCTGATGATCCAGTCCCATATGATAGAGTGCGCCTATCGTAGTAAGTGCGTCAAACTCCTTTTCCTGGGCAGCTCCTGTATATATCCCAAAGCCGCTTATCAGCCGATCAAAGAGGAATACCTTCTGCAAGGCGAACTTGAACCGACCAATAAGGCGTACGCGGTGGCCAAGATCGCCGGAATAACCATGTGCCAGTCTTACCGGAAACAATATGGGGCGAATTTTATCTGCGCGATGCCCACCAACCTGTACGGCATTAATGATAATTTTCACTCGGAAAACTCTCATGTGCTTCCCGCTTTGATAAGAAAGATCCATGAAGCCAAAAGCAAGGGGGAAAAAAAGGTGGAAATCTGGGGTACGGGAAAACCTTATCGGGAATTCCTGTATGTGGATGACTTGGCCGATGCTTGCTTGTTTCTGATGAATAATTATCAGGAACCGGAAATTATTAATGTCGGAACTGGCCAGGATGTTTCGATATTGGAGCTGGCCTGTATCATCAAAGAAGTAATCGGGTATGAGGGGGATCTTGTCTTTGATCCGTCCAAACCGGACGGCACCCCCAGGAAATTACTTGATGTAAGCCGGCTTTCAAGGCTGGGCTGGCAGGCCAAGGTCGATTTGAGAGAAGGGATCAAAATAACCTATAAATGGTATCTAGAATTATAGGTCAAAAGATATCCGATCCTTCTGATTTTCCAAAGAATCAGGGATAGGGTATCCCTGAATACTTTCGGCTTGAGACAAGCCGAAAGACCAACCAGACAGAATCTGTAAAAACAGTAGGTTACAATTCAACTGCGTAACTCCTAAAAACTGACAAACTTTGTTAATCGAACCGGGAGCCCCGGAAAAGGACTCCCGGTCAGCGGAAAACTTAATCACAGCAATTGGAGATAACTAACTCCTTGAGGCTTTGTTTATATTCTTCGCACTTCGCCTTTCCTGTTATCATATGGCCCCATTTGGCCAGATCGGCTTCGACTACCAGTCTGGCGATTTTGTCCATTTTTTCTCCCCGGGATTTCTGGATCTCGGCCTTCATTTTCTCCTTTAATAATTCTTCCCAGGCCTGGTCCGCCAGGGAAAGCAGTTTCCCCGGCATATTACAACATTCATCGGAAGCCGGTTTGGGGGCGCAGCCACAAGTACAGACATCTTCGGTTTTACATTGATCGGACATTGTTTTCTCCTCTTTATTAGGTTTGATATGATTGATGGTTTCGGAAATCTCTTTTCAAGTATAGCCGGGCATAGCAGGTTCCTCCTTTTATAAAAGTGTCTTCCGGGTAAACCGCCGGAATCGGCCAGGGTATATGATTGTTTCCCTGATAATAACAGACCGGTCTAATAGTTTCGTGTTCTGACAATACACCCGAACAGTTCTAGCAGATCGTTCTGCTAGCTTAGCTTTTTAAGACCCGTTCGATGATAAACTTATACCAGTTTTCCAGGGGTTCCAGGTTTTTGGTTACCTTCATGTGCATTAAAGCTCCCTGCAAACTGCTGACCATAAAGCTGGCGGTCTCCCGGGTATCCAGGGTCTGGGAGATCGCCCCTGTCTCCTGGGCTTCCTTCAGTACCGCGACATAGCAGTTGATCATTTCGTCAATGGTACTGTTCAATTTTTCCCGGAACTGGGGGTTTAAATCGGACATCTCCTGGGAGAGGTTGCCGATAGGGCAGCCGCAGGTACAGCATTTCGGCGGTTTAAAACAGTCGATAAACCAGTTGAAAAAATGTTGGAACCGCTCGAGCGGCGCACGGGATTTATCATTAAGGATCTCTTCGGCAATTGAAAGGTAATTTTCCTTGAAGTAGTCGATAACCTGAAGACCTAAATCCTCTTTGCTTTTAAAATAAAAGTAAAACGACCCCTTGGGCACACCGGCAGCCGTCAGAATCTCCTGAATGCCGGTGTGGTTGAAACCCTTGCGCTGAATAATTTCCGCTCCGACCTCAATGATTTTCTGTTTGGTTTCTTTCGTCATCAGCTACCTATACTAGACCGGTCGTCTATCAATGTCAAGAAAAAATTATAAAACAGGCTTATGGTTCCCGAATGATTGAGTCAACCACGTTTATATAGGTGGAGAACTTAAAGTCTTCGAACAGGTATAATAATTTCTGCTGGTTGGCGGCCAGGTTGTAATAATGGCGGAAAGCGGCCGCTCGTCCCACCGGCATCCTGGGCTGTTCCGGGTCGAACTCCCAGGGGTGAAAATACAGAAAAGCCGGGTGGTTTCGGCGGTTGATTCCTTTAATCGCCCACTGGGTGAGGAAGTATGGAAGAAAACGAAAGTATCCTCCCCCGGAAAAGGGAAAATTCACTATCCCCATGATTCTGGAAGTGGAGACCGGTATCTCCATGATCGCCTTTCCTGGTGAACGCTCCAGTTTTCGAGGGAAACGGCCGAAACCGGGAATTCCGTACCGGTCGTGATGAATGGGAAAGATACTGGAATCATAAAGATAACCTTCCTCAATAAGGATATCCAGCGCCCACATCGTTTCTTTGGTGATGGAAAAGGTGGGGGCCCGGTACCCCTTTACCTGGCGACCGGTGATATTTTCCAGGATATGCTTCGATTTGCGGACGCATTCCCGGAACTGTTCCGGTGTCTGCTGAGCGATTATCTGGTGGGAATAGCCGTGGCTGGCGATTTCATGGCCGCCTCTGGCAATCCTCCTTATCAGTTCCGGTGTCTGTTCCGCCTGCCACCCCAAAATGAAAAAAGTGGCGGCTATGTTGTTTGACGACAGGAGATCCAGGAGCTTGATGGTAAGGGGTTCCACCCGGCCCGGGTAAGTCGGCCAGTCCTGGTATTTAACGATACCTTTAAAGGCCTCTACCTGATAGTAGTCTTCTAAATCAAAGCTGAGGGCGTTTATCATTATCAGTATTATACTCACTTCGCCCTTGAACAAGCAAATAAAATTCACCGCCTTATCGCCAGAGCGGTGGACACGGTTCAGGAGAAAGAACATAAAGGACTCTTGGCAAGAGTATAACCATATGCTACAGTTGATGAATCAGACTGAAGATGGAGGGGTATAGTGGAAACAGAAGAACTGATTAAATCCTTCCGCCAGTGTCGGGTGATGGTGGTGGGGGATCTGGTGGCGGATGAATACCTGTATGGTGTCTGCGACCGTCTTTCCCGGGAAGCGCCGGTTCCGGTCTTAAAACATGCCGGAGAAAAAACCCTGCTGGGAGGAGCGGCTAACGCGATCAATAACCTGGTGGATATGGGAGCGGGCAAGGTTTTTCCTATCGGCCTGCTGGGAGCCGATTCAAGCGGGGTCAGTATCATGGCAGTCTGTGAAGAGAAAGGGGTGGATACCTCAGGGATAGTGATCGACGGATACCGCCACACCACCACCAAAACCAGGGTAATGGCCAGCGGCCATCACACCACTTACCAGCAGTTGGTCAGGATTGACTGCGCTGATTCCGAACCGTTGGAAGAAGAAATCGAAGGGAAACTGATCGGTCGGATCAGTGAGATCGTCGATGAGGTGAATGTTTTACTGGTATCTGATTACGGTCATGCGGTCCTCTCCGGTAAAATCATAGACTTCATAAACAACCTGGCCAGGGAAAAGAAAGATTTGATAATCGCGGTTGATTCCCGTTATCAACTGGAGCGTTTTCATGGGGCTACAGTGGTAACTCCCAATGAACCTGAGGCGGAATCTCTCACCGGTAAACCGGTGGATACCGACGCGGAAACCGAAAGCGCCTGCCGTCAGATAAAAGAGCGGCTGTCAGCCAGGAACGTGATCCTTACCAGAGGAAAAAAGGGAATGATGACCCTCAACGAAAAAGAAAAGACCCATAAGATTGAAGTTTATGGTTCTGATGAGATCGCGGACGTCACCGGAGCCGGGGATACGGTTATCAGCGCCACTGTTTTGGCCCTGGCCGCCGGAGCTGATATTGAGGAAGCGGCTGAAATCGCCAATCACGCCGGCGGGCTGGTGGTGATGAAGAACGGGACTGCCACAGTAAGCCAGGCGGAATTGCTGGAAGCCTGCCGGAATTACATGGTAAAATAGAACGATGATGATCAGTAAAGCAACGATTGTTTTTCTTTTAGTTGCTTTATTCCCGGTTTCCGCTTATTCCAGGATTCTGATGGTGGCACAGGACGGCACCGAGGAATTTGTCGATATCAGAAAAGCCCTTCAGACAGCGGAATCCGGTGACGAGATCATGATAAAGGAAGGCCAATACAAAGGCGGCCTGACAATCAGGCAAAGCAATATCAGCATTGTCGGCAGAGGCGCCGAGTTCACTAAAATAAAAGCGGTCAACGAACCGGTTGTCAGCATAGAAAACGCTGCCGGAATTATCCTGGAGGGGCTGGCAGTGGAGACTCGGTCTTATACCGGCCACTCAACCGTATACGCCGAGAACGCGGGACTGGAGATCCGGAACTGCCTGGTTTCTTCAGAGGGTAAAGCCTATGGAATTTACTGCCTGTCACGGACAGAAGCCAAGATAATCAACAACACCATTGTTTTCCACCGGAAGGGGGGGATAAATTTTGACGGCAGTTGTTCTATGGTAATCAAAAAGAATATCCTGGCTTTTAACCGGTATGCGGTGGTTAATATTGACGATACCTTCGCCAAACCGGTTATTGAAGAAAACATTCTCTGGAAAAACCAGCGTAATTATCAAAGATGTGATTCAGGAACCGGGAACCGGGAAACAGACCCGCAATTTCTTTCTTCATCAACCGGAGACTATCGTTTGAAAGCTACCTCTCCCGCGCTTTCCGGGAAAGCACAGGTTATCGGTTCCTCCCAGGACATGTCTGTGGTGGAAAAGCCCGAGTTAGCCCTGGTGGTGGAAAAGGTCGAGGATGATGATTATTCCGGCAGACCGTTGGAGAGGAAAGAAATAAAACTGAGAGTGATGCTCTCCAACAGCGAAAGGGGATACGGCCGGAATCTGGAACTCAAGATATCCAACAACCTGCCCGGTTTTCCTCCTTTTAAGAAAAATATTAAAGAAATAAAGCCTGTCTCCAGTCAAATAATTGAGTATAAATTCCCTGTTCCGGAGGAGACACCAGATTCAATTGTGTTCAAGGTAAGCCTGCAATCGATCTATAACTATCAGGTGGAACCGGTAATAATCCAATATGAATTTAAACCGGAGCTGAATTTCAGGGTGGAATTGCTGGAAAGCCAGAACAATTACGAAGAGGTATTCGGAGGTGGTAAAATAGGTTTTAACATAATTCTGGCAAACAGCCAGAAGTGCGCTGGCCGGGATATTGAGATTAAGCTGGCCAGTGATCTGCCTGAAACGGATATTTACCGCAAAACCATTGATAAGATCGGGCGGGGAACTACCAAAATCTTACAATATTATTATAAAATCCCCATGGATGTGCGGGATTCTGATATGGAAATTACCGTAAGCGCCCAGTCAAAACATGACTATCAGCTGGAACCGGTACTGTTGAATTTCAAGCTGAAGTCGATTCTGGCCGAATTAAAGATAGAGACCGAACCGGAGGGAGTGGAAATTCTTATAAACGGTCGGCATAGAGAAACAAGTCCCGCTGTTATCGATGATGTGCTGCCCGGCAGATCCGAACTGATTCTCAGAAAAGAAAACTATGACGATGAAAGGCGCATTCTTGATCTGCAAAAGAGAGAGGAAAGGTTTATAGAGGTGGCTTTGCGAAAGTCGAGAGGAGACCTGAAAGTCGTTTCCCGGCCCTCAGGGGCTTTTATCAAGATAAACGGCCGGGTGCGAGGGAAAACGCCTGTTACGATAAGCTCTTTAACGGTCGGCAACTACCGGATATCAGCCCTTAATTACACCCCCGAATCCGCTCATATCTTTCGAGGTGAAGTCATGATCAAAAAAGGGGAAAATAATTTCTCTGTCGATAGTTTCAAAAAATATCCGGTTCCGTCCGGCATGGCTGTCGTTTCCGGAGGCGAGTTCCTTATGGGAAGCAAACAGGGGGAAAGGGACGAGCGGCCGGAGCATAAGGTTTATGTCGACCCATTTTATATGGATATTCATGAGGTTTCGGTAAAAGAGTTCAAGCAATACCTGAAAACGACCGGTCACTCTCTCGATCAATATATTACGGAAAACAGATTCCAGGAAGACTCCCTGCCAATGACCGGCGTTTCCTGGAACGACGCTCAGAAATATGCCAGGTGGGCGGGTAAGCGTTTGCCTAGAGAGGCTGAATGGGAACTGGCCGCCAAAGGAAATTCTTCCCGGAAATGGCCCTGGGGAAATGATTTCTCTTTAAAATACGCCAACACGGTGGGAGAAACGGACGGTTATCCCAAACTGGCTCCGGTCACCGCTTTCCCGCCGGGAAAATCGGTCTATGGAATCCTTAATATGGCGGGAAACGTTTGGGAATGGTGTTCAGACGGTTATAATTCTTCTTATTACGCTGATTCTCCTTATATGAATCCCCCGGGTCCTGAGCCGGCCGGAGATTACCGGGTTCTAAGGGGAGGAAGCTGGTCGTACGGGCGTTTCGACGCCCGCTGCAGCAACCGCTTCCGGTTGAAACCGAATTTGCGGAGAAACTATGTGGGGTTGCGCCTGGTTTTCGTTCCCGGGGAAAGGTAATGCGATACTGGTTGCGTTATCTATTGATGTCCGGCCTGATTTTCTCGCTGGGTTGCAGCAGACTGGATAATCTCATGGGGAAGTTAGAGGAAGAAGTAACCATATTAACTTACAGCAACCAACCCCTTCTTAACCGCTTTCCCGTTTATGTAAAGTTTACCCCGGACGCCGGAAACGTCAGCTTTCATATGAGTCAGACAGAGAACAAAACCATTGCCGTGCTGCCGGTCAGGAGCGGCATGGGAGGAGGAGGCAGTGAAGAAGTGGTGACTGTCTACATAAACAGCGCTTTTAAAAAAATAGTAAAAGGAGTTACCTTGATAACCGATAAACAAGCTGACCGCCTGTTTACGGATATGGATTTATGGGACGATTATTTCGCTTTCATCGCTCCGTATACCAGGAAAGGAATTACCGGGGGAGAGGACCTGGCTGATATTGACCGGTTGTATTCCGCCATAAAGGCTGATTATATCATCACCGTTACTTCCGATTACCGTTTTCACTCAATTGGCGGTCTTTACCCCAGAGCCTTTTTCCTTTACATAAATCTTCAAATCTGGGACATAAAAAACAAACAGAAGGTTTGGGGGGGAATCTGTAATGGAGAGACCAAGGCACTGGCCGCTCAGGATGAAAACAGGGTCACCCACGAAACAGCGGACCGGGCCGCTCAACGCGTCTTTTATGAACTGGTAAAATATCTCTGACGGCGCAACCTTACAATTGATTGATATCAACATGATGATAGGCGGATAATCCCAGGTCTTCCGATAAATAGGAGGAATTTATTTCCGCGGTGGGGGTATGAGAGCGCTCGATTTCCCTGAACATCAGATCGAATTTCTGTTTTCGGTATCTTAAAGTCATCTCCCTGTCATTACCGAAATCAACCACTAATTCATTGAAATCGCTTTTATGATAGAGCAGGATGTCGGGAATGTTTTTCGGAAGCTTGACTGATCTTAGTTCCTGGATGTAGAGAGGCATTCTTTCCTCTTGCAGATCCTGCAGGTTAACCATACCGGTTAATTTAGACTGTTCCAATTGTCGGTAAAGATCGACCATCTTGGTTTTACTGCATAAATCAAAGTGATTCAACAAGGTCATGATTACCTTGTATAAATTATTGTCAGAGATGGAATTCAAATAAAGCTGCGTGCAGTCCTCATCTACCTGAAAAGAAGACAGCTCTATTTTCATTTCCGGGAAAATATCCTTTACCCGGATCAAATAGAGGAGAAATCCCGCCAGATATCCCTCGTTCCATCTGCTGCTGTTAATATTGACTTTGATGACGATATCCACCCGGGAATTCGAGAGAAACAACGCTACCGCGTTTTCCGGTTTAAGGTTGTCTGAGACGTTCCCCCGGGGAGCGGTAACGATTTTATCCGCGGTAAGCCCTTTGGTTTTGACGTCCGCCAGGGTTACGCCGTAGACTTTGGCTCCGGAAATATCCGCCTCGTTCAAGTTGGCTTTGTTCAAATGAGCGTAACGCATATTCGTATTGGTAAGGTTGGTCTTGCGCAGATTGGCTTTGTCCAGATCGGCCTTGAGGAGTTCCGCTCCTTCCAGGTTGGCGCCCTCCAGGTTGGCTCCCCAGAGAATCGCTTCCTCCAGGTGAGCCTTTTTCAAATTGGCTTCGGTGATAGTGGCGATCATCAGGTTAGCCCAGGTGAGCAGGGCGTTTTCCAGGCAGGCTTTCTCCAGGTTGGCGCCCTCCAGGTTGGCGCCTTCCAGGTTGGCGCCTTTTAGATTGGTTCCGCTTAGATTGGCCCGCAGGAGATTGGCCCCGGTCAGATCGGCTTTTTCCAGATTCGCTCCACTGGTCAGAGAATTCTCAAGATAGGCGTTATGCATGCGAACATGCCTGAGGTTACCGCCGGTAAAATCGGCTCCTTCCAGATGAGCTCCGTCGGCAATGGCATAGGAAAGATTGGCTTTTATCAGGGAAGCTCCGTTCCCTTTGAGATTGGATAAGGACGCTTTCTTCAGGTTGGCGCCGTCGAGTTTGGCCTTTTCCAGGTTCGCGCCTTCCAGGTTCGCTTCCACCAGCCGGGCGCCCGTCAAATTCACTCCCCAGAGCTTGGCTCCCGCCAGATTGGCTTCCTCCAGGTTAACCCCTTCCAGGCTGACTCCCCAGAGATAAATCCCGCTCAGGTTCAACCCGGCCAGGTTCCTCCCTTTTTTCAACCTTCTCAGCACTTCATCTCTGGTAAGGGGTTTCATGATTAAATCCTTTTTAATGCTTACTGGTGGCGGCGCAGGGACTCGAACCCCGGACACTACGGATATGAGCCGTATGCTCTAACCAACCTGAGCTACGCCGCCGAAAAAAATCAGCTTATCTTAGATTAATCATCCTTATAAGTCAAGGCTTCAAGACAAAAGCGCTCTTTTATTATATTATAGCAATTATTTAACCCGCTTTATTGATAAACTTGGCTGACATCTGCCAGGCCCTTGCCAGAAAAGGAATCAGGCCAAAGTCCAGGCAGAATATGTTATCAAAAAGTTACTTTTTTCAAACAAATACTGATTTTCCGGCTATTATTCGGATAATTATTCGGGCTAATTCTGGTTTACAGAAGCCAGGCGGTATGTTACATTAAAAAGCTATTATTTTTAATTTCAGCCAAACAGAGGAGCAGGTTCAAATGATCTATTTCGATAACGCGGCCACCAGCTGGCCGAAGCCGGAATCGGTTTACAAGGCGGTGGATAATTGTCTCAGGAATATCGGGGCTAACCCGGGCCGCTCCGGTCACAAAATGTCGGTGGAGGCCGGCAGGGTCGTTTATAACTGCCGTGAACTGCTGGCCGATTTCTTTCATGTGGATGACCCTTCCCGTATTATTCACTGTTTCAATGCCACTGATGCCCTCAACATCGCCATTAACTGTCTCCTGAAACCGGGAGATCACGCCATCACCACTTCCATTGAGCATAACTCGGTTATGAGGCCCCTGCGTTATCTCGAACAGAAAATCAACCTGGACTTGACTGTGGTCAAAACCTCTCCCGAAGGGTTTGTAACAGCCGAAGATATTAAAAGAGAGATAAAAGACAATACCCGGCTGGTGGTGGTTACTCATGCCTCTAATGTAATCGGAACCCTGGTTCCTATCAGAGAGATCGGGGCTATGCTGAAGGGTTACCCTGATGTCTGCTTTCTGGTCGATACCGCTCAGTCGGCCGGGGTGATAAAGATCGACGTGGAGGCGGACAATCTTGATTTACTGGCTTTCGCCGGGCACAAGGGGCTGTTCGGGCCTCAGGGAACCGGCGGTTTGTATGTGGGGCCAGGGATGGAAGAGATCATCGACTTCCTGAAACAGGGGGGAACCGGCAGCGATTCCGAACAGGAGTATCACCCTGATTTCCTGCCGGACAAGTATGAAAGCGGCACCAAAAACACGCCCGGCCTGGCTGGGCTGACCGCGGGAGTGGAATTCATCAACAAAACCGGCATTGACAATATCCACGCTCACGCCTTGGGCCTTACCAAACGCCTGAACAGCCAGCTGCAAAACATTGACGAGGTTATTGTTTACGGCCCCAGGGATGAGACCAGGCAGACCTCGGTGGTCTCTTTCAATATACTGGGAATGGAGCCGAGCGACGTGAGCTACGCCCTGGACCAGGAATATGAGGTGATGACCAGGGTAGGGCTGCATTGCGCCCCTTCCACCCATCTGACCATCGGAACCTCTCCCAAGGGAACCGTCCGGCTCAGCATGGAGTATTTCAATACGGAAAAAGAGGTGGACGCCGTCTGTGACGCCGTCAAGGGAATCATTCAAAAACACAAGTAAGGAAGCATAAATAATGGCTTGTGTCGCTACTTTTAACGCCACTCATTACGCCTTACGGGCGGAAAAACTGCTGAAAAAAGAGAAACTGGGGGCCAAACTGGTGCCTGTGCCCCGCCAGGTAAGCTCCAACTGCGGCCTGGCCCTGGAGTTCGACTGCTCGCGCAAGGATTTCGTGAATGAATTGTTTAAAAACAAGAACGTAACCATCCACGGCATTTTTGATATGGATAAATTATAAGTCCGGCAGGCTCCTCGCCCCCATTTTCTGGCCAACTGCGTACTCCTAAAGTAATGAAACATATTACTATCCACCGAACTCCCGGTGATAAGTCAATTACTCACCGGGCGATTATCCTTGGTTCTCTGGCTGAAGGCAGAACCAGTATATCCAATTACCTGGCCAGCGAAGATTGTATAGCTACCCGAACCGCCTTTGAAGCGATGGGAGTCAAAATACGGGATACCCATGCTTCAACGATCGAGATCGAGGGAGCCGGATTACCCGGTTTGCGGAAACCGGAGGCGGCGCTCGACGCCCAGAACTCCGGCACCACCATGCGATTGCTTTCCGGGGTACTGGCCGGGCAAGCTTTCGACTCGGTTCTGACCGGCGATCAATATTTAAGAAAAAGACCGATGAAAAGGGTCTTGGTTCCGCTTCAGTCCATGGGAGCCGAAATAGAGGCCGAGGACGGCGGAACGGCTCCTCTTACTATCCGGGGGGGGAGAACCCTGACCGGCATCGAATACCGCCTGCCGGTGGCCAGCGCCCAGGTCAAGTCAGCTCTTCTTTTAGCGGGACTGTATGCGGGAGGGAACACTACGGTTATTGAGCCTGTCCCTACCCGGGATCATACCGAGCGGATGTTGCAAGGGTTCGGGGTTAAGGTCGTCAAAGCGGATAAAAAGATTACGATATCCGGGGATAACCGGCTGACCGGCTGCGATGTAACCGTTCCCGCCGATTTTTCCTCGGCCGCTTTCTGGATAGTAACCGGGTTGCTACTTCCCGGCCTGGCAATAACCATGAAAGGTATTGGCATAAATCCTACCCGCACCGGGTTGCTGACCGTCCTGAACAGGATGGGAGCCCGAATCAGATTTATTAATGAACGGAAGGAATCGGAAGAGCCGGTGGCCGACCTGGAGATTGATTCCTCAAATCTCACAGGAACAACGGTAAGCGGTGAGATTATCCCGCTCTTGATTGACGAGATTCCCATACTGGCACTAGCGGCGGCCTTTGCCAAAGGAACCACTGTGATTAAAGACGCTGCCGAACTGCGGGTCAAGGAAACCGACCGGATTAAAGCGATGACCGCCGAATTATCCAAACTGGGGGTTGAGGTGGAAGAAAAACCGGACGGGATGATCATTCAAGGAAGAGGGCACTTATCTCGGCCGTCCCGGCCCCTGGAAAACTACGGGGATCACCGGATCGCCATGTGCCTGGCGGTGGCCGGGTTCTGCGCCTTTGGCGATGAGCATCTTGTAAACTGCGACTGTATCGACACCTCATACCCTAAAGCCGATTTTTTCGCGGTCTTCGACCAGCTGCGGTCAAGATGACGAACACGGTTATCGCCATCGACGGTCCCGGCGGGGTGGGCAAAAGCACCCTGGCCAGGGGATTGGCCGGAAAACTGGGATATCTTTACCTGGATACCGGGGCTTTGTACCGGGCGGTCGGCCTGAAGGTCTACCATCTGGGAATGGAGGCGGACAAACTCGAAGAAAAGAAAATCGCCTTTATCCTCAAAAGAACCGTTGTTTCCCTGAAACTGGTGGATAATGAGCAAAAGACCTTTTTAGAGGGAGTGGATGTCAGCGCTGAGATCAGAAAACCGGTTATAAGCAGGTACGCTTCGGCTGTCTCACAGTTGCCGGTTGTGCGGAAATATCTGCTGGATTACCAGCGGGAGAGGGGAAAAGAGGGCGGAATCGTGGCTGAGGGGCGGGATATCGGAACGGTAATCTTTCCCGATGCCGAACTGAAATTTTTCGTGACCGCCGACCCGGAAATCAGGGCGCGGCGGCGATACCTGGAGCTGTCCGGGAAGGGGCATAAACAGAGTTTGGAAAAGGTGCTCCGGGAAATCAACGACCGGGACCGGGCCGACCGCACCAGGGAACACGCCCCTTTAAAACAGGCGGAAGACGCGATTCTGCTGGACACCTCTGACCTGGACGAACAGGGTGTGTTAAACCTGGCTTTGGATTTTATTCAGAAAGAAAAATTATTAGGTCTATAGAAACGTAATTTGAGGGAAACAACATGATAATCACCAAATCAAAACCGATAG
>JBHHXV010000031.1:0-14126 GCA_046757225.1 bacterium | reverse complement strand
CCGTTTTAGTCTTGTCCCCCTTTTGGGAAACCTCTATGTAACTGGCCATACACGGCCGGAGAAGATAGTTTATTTCCACCGGCGAGTTATATGAAGAGATATTGCTGGTATTCATCGACCTGAGCACTATCTTGCAATGCTCAGGCTCGGTGGTAACCTTTACATAAAGCTGGTTCGGGTCCCTTTTCAGTTCAGCCAGATTAGTGGCCAGATTGCACCCCCAGATTCCTGCGGCCAGAAAAAAGACGGCGAGAGCCCTCTTACTATATCGCCGGTTATCAATCAGCACGGCCGGCTTTGCTGTCAGTGATCCCGATACCCGCCACATGATTTATAAAACCGAAGATGACGATCTTCTTTACCTCGTAATGGTCGAAACCGGCTTTTTCAAAGAGTTCCGACATGCTTTCTCTATCATGGTATTTATAATACGCTTCATTGATTCCTTCATCGGCTTTCAGGAATTTTTTTATTCCCTTGACCAGTTTCCATCCCCATCCCTGGGCCGGAACTATGCAGATAACCGTTTTCCCGACCCGTTTCATATCCCGCAAAAAGGGAAGCGGGTCCACAATATGCTCCATCACCCCCTCGTTCCAGACCAGCTCGATCGATTGGTCGTTAAAGGGAAGCCGGCCCATATCTCCTTCCAGCAGCCAGATGGGAAGCTGATATTGTAACGCCTTTTTCCCGGCCAACCGCAAAGCTTGTGGGGAAAAGTCCAGAGCGATCACCCGGTCTCCCCTCTCTCTGGACAGGGCCAGAGAATTTCTGGCCTCTCCGCTGCCTGCTTGAATCACCGTTCCCTTCCGGCTGTATTTCTTGGCTAAGGCCACAGACTGTCTCACCATGGTCAAGTCATTGACAAAGCTCAGCAGATTAACGAATAAGGGGTTCGCCTTGTTGGAGCGACCGGCCCAGAACCGCTCCCAGTTACGCTTGTCAGTAGATGTTTTATTTTCCGACATGGAACTCATTACCTTATATCAATCAGGAACAATGATGTTTTTTGAAAAAGCGCTGGCCGGCTTTTTATAGGGAAAATCAGATACCAGCTCTTCATATTTCCGGTCGGATTCTTCAAAATATTTCAGAGACCGGGGAATCTCTTTCTTTATAAAATAAACCGTTCCCATTTTATACAGAACCTTGGCTTCTCCGGCGAAATCCTCCAGTTCAGCGTAAACGTCTTTCGCTGACTTATAATTCTTCAAGGCTTTTTCAAATTCCTTCTCATTCAGGAAAACATTTCCTAAATGGGTGTACAGCAAGGCTTTACCGGCAGAGTTAGACTCTTTTTTAAAAACCGACCAGGCCTTGTTTAAGCAAACCAGCGCCTTGTTTTTTTCCTTCATCTTCAGATAGGTCAATCCCTGGATGGCGAAGTGAATACCCAGCCCTTGGGTAAAATTTATCTCCTTGTCCAGCAAAAGAGCCCGGTCCAGAAATTTTAACGCTTCCCGGGGCTTATGTTTATCGAGATAGATCTTGGCTATATTTCCCAGGACAATAGCCGCCCCTTTTTTATCGGACCCTTCCAGATAAACGGCCAGAACGCCTTGATAATAGTTGACCGCCGCCGACAAGTCTCCTTCGGAATAATAAACCAGACCGATATCGTTCAAGTCTGTAGCCCGATAATCCCGGCTGACTATTTCATTATACAACATTAACGCTTCCTGGCTGTACCTGAGCGCGTTCTCCAGATTCCCCATCCCTTTATATGCTGACGCCAGTTGGGAAAAGACCTCGGCCTGCTTGATCTTATGGTGTACGGATATATATTTTATCAGGGATTGCTGTAACAGCGACACCGCTTCCTGATAGCGCTTTTCTTGTAAAGCCAGATTGCCGATAATTAAATAGATATCCCCTTCCAATGCGGGAACGGGAAATCGTTTCAGCAACTCCAGGGACCGGTGGTAAAGCCCCTTCGCTTCCTGGCGGGAGATCTTCGCCAGCAACAGGCAGTCCAGAACCTGACCCCGGACATATCCTCCCCGGACGTCGCTTGACAGGGCTTCCTTCAGATATGTTCGGGCGATCTCTTTTTTGTCCTGGCTCAAAAACGCCTTTCCAATGTTGCGGGAAATAATCCCTGTCCAGGTAGTATTACGGTTTTCCTTAGCCAGGGCCAGGCCTTCATGGAAATGATCGAGAGCGGCTCCCATATCCCCTTGCATGATTTTGGTCAGGCCCAGGGCGTTTTGCAGAAGATAATCCAGGGTACCGTATATATTGCCTTTGCCCCTTATGGTGTTTCCGGCTGATGAGGAAACGTTTTCCTGGGCGTATCCCTCGGCCGCCTTAAGGTTTCGGTAGGCTTCTTGATTGTTTCCGTACAAATAATGGGCCCACCCGAGATTAAAACTGGTTTCCAGGCCTGGCAGGGTTTTCCTGGCCGCCCTTAGTTTTCTGATTGCCCGGGCGATTCTGAACCGGCTTTTTTCCTTTTCACCCTCTCTTAAATCCAGGGTTCCTTCGGAAAAAGCGGAAACCCCTTCCTTGATGTTGCCGCTATCCACGGATCTTCCCGATTTCTTCACCACCTCCAGCAGGTCATCCAGAGAAAAATAAGCGCTGATCTCTGCCGCCGCTTTTTTCTGCTGGTCCGGCTTTTCCCGAACCTGTTCCAGCGCCTGCCATTTTCTTTTATTGCTTGTCGTTTTCTCAAGGGTGGCCATGATCTTTGCCATCTTTTCCGGGGAATGAGGGGGGGAACTCTTCCACCACCTCACCAGCAGCAAGACAGCAATCGTTGTCAGAATCAGCGCCGGAACCGCCGTTATATTGATTTCCGACGATCTATATTTATCTTTCATTCTGGCTCACCGTTAATCATAAGGGGATAATATTATAACATAATTGTCTCGACACTAAAACCCTAAGTTTTTCCTGCCTTGGCCGTAATGAAAGAAAATTATTCAGGTTGATAAAGCTGCGATATGCGTGCTAGTATTTCTTATTAATCTCTCAAGTAAAAGACATCTTAACGTGATATGGTTAAACTGCCGAATGAACAGGGCTATTTCGGGGATTTCGGAGGGCGTTTTGTTTCGGAAACCCTGATGCCGGCCGTTATCGAGCTGGAAGAGGCTTACCGCCGGATCAGGGACGACCCGGAGTTCCAGACAGAGCTGGACTATTACCGCCGGGATTTCGCCGGCCGGGAAACCCCGCTTTATTTCGCCCGGCGGCTTACGGAAAAGCTGGGGGGGGCGAAGATATATCTGAAGCGGGAAGACCTCTGCCACACGGGAGCACATAAGATAAACAACACCCTGGGACAAATCCTGCTGGCGCGCCGGATGAGCAAGAAGCGGATTATCGCGGAAACCGGGGCCGGCCAGCATGGGGTAGCCACTGCCACCGCGGCCGCCATGTTCGGGCTGGACTGCGTGATTTACATGGGGGCGGAAGACATCGCCCGGCAGCGGCTCAATGTCTTCCGGATGGAACTGCTGGGCGCCGAAGTCCGGCCGGTATCCGGAGGCACCAGAACCCTCAAGGACGCCATCAATGAAGCGTTGCGGGACTGGACTACCAATGTGGTCGACACTTATTACTGCCTGGGATCGGTCGTGGGGCCGCACCCCTACCCGATGATCGTGAGGGATTTCCAGGCGGTGATCGGCCGGGAGGTAAAGGAACAGATCCTGAGGGCGGAAGGTAGAAACCCCGATTATCTGGTGGCCTGCGTGGGAGGAGGAAGCAACGCCATCGGTGTTTTTCATCCCTTTTACCATGACCGGGAAACCGGCTTTATCGGCGTGGAAGCCGCTGGCGGCGGCCTGGAGAGCGGCCGCCACGCCGCTACCCTGTGCCGGGGCAGAGTGGGAGTTTTACAGGGAAGCAAAAGCTATCTGCTTCAGGATGAACAGGGACAGGTTCTTCCCGCTCATTCGATCTCGGCCGGCCTGGATCACCCGGGGGTAGGACCGGAACACAGTTTTTACCGGGAGACCGGCCGGGCCGAGTATGTTGCGGTTACCGATTCCGAAGCGATGGAGGCCTTCGGGTTGCTTTCCTCAACCGAAGGGATCATTCCCGCCCTGGAAAGCTCTCACGCCTTAGCCCACACCATGAAACTGGCTCCGGGGTTATCCCCTGACAAGATAGTGGTGGTTTCTCTTTCCGGGCGGGGAGACAAGGACGTCCAGCAGGTTTCCGAAATGCTCCGAAACAGTCTTCCTTTAAAAGCGGGTCATGAAAAATCTGGAACAAGAACTTAATAAATGCAAGCTCTCAGAAAAAGAGAATCTGGCGGCTATTAATTACTTGAAGGAGGTTAACCTCCTTCAGAAAACCTTGATCTCGCCCGTATCTCTGGAGAAAAAGCTCGATTCCATAACCCACCGCACCAGGGAGATCTTCGGCATTGACTGCTGTCAGGTCTGGGTTATCAGGAAGAGTTATCATTGTAAACCGGAGTGTATAATCTTGAAATGCCCGGACAGGGATTCAGGAGAGAGCCAGTGTCTGCATTTATTAAGCGGTTCTCCCCGGCGGCGCTCACGGCAGTTGAACCGCATACCTCTGGACAGTGACGGTGTGATCGCTCAATTAGCGGTCGGAAAAGAAGATAAAATGATCGTCAGCTATCTTCCGCCGGAATCGGGCTCCAAGGGAAAGAATAAAACCGGTTTTAAATCTTTTGCCGGCTATCGCCTTCTTTCTCCTTCCGGAAAGGCGATCGGAGTCCTGGCTTTTTTCTCTAAAAAAGAGATCACCGGCGATGAGGTTGTTTTGCTGGAGGGATTGGCTCACGTCACCGCCCAGGTGATTCAAGCCGGGCAAATTGAAGTATCTTTGCGCAGAAGCGAGACCAAATACCGGGAACTGGTGGAAAACGCCAACAGCATAATACTGCGATTGGACACAAAGGGGAACATAACCTTTTTCAATGAATACTCCCAGGAATTCTTCGGCTTTACGGAAGAGGAAATTATCGGCCGGAACATAATCGGAACCATCGTGCCCAAAACCGACAGTTCAGGTAAAACGCTCAGTGAAATAATGAGTAATATCATGTCTGCTCCCGAATTGTACAAAAACAGCGAAAATGAAAATATGCTCAAAAACGGGGAACGGGTCTGGATCTCCTGGACCAACAAGGCGGTCTTGAATGAAAACGATGAGATCGTGGAACTGCTTTCCATCGGCAATGACATTACCATGCGCAAGAAAGCCGAGGATAAACTCAAAACCAGCGAAGAGAAATTCCGCACCTTGATAAACAACGTGAATATCGGCATATACCGGACCACCGGCGGCCCTCACGGGATGTTTCTGGAAGCCAACCCCGCCATCGTCAAGATGTTCGGTTACCGCTCTACCAAAGAGTTTATGAAAAATTCCGTTTCCGACCTTTACCAGGAACCGGAAGGCCGAAAGCGGTTTCTGGAGGAACTGCTTCGTAAAGGCCACGTGCGGAACTGGGAACTGGCGCTGAAAAAGAAAGACCATACCCCTTTCTGGGCTTCCTGCTCCGCCCAGATTATCTTTGACGATGCGGGGAAGATCAAATGGATAGACGGGGTGATCGAAGATATCACCGAACGGAAGGAAGCAGAGGAAAAGCTGCGCTATGAGGCGGTTCACGACCATCTGAGCGGGCTGTTTAACCGCCGCTATTTCCTGGAGAAGCTGGTGGCCACCATTGAATCGGCCAAACGGTATAATTTCCCTTTGAGCGTGTGCCTGTGCGACCTGGACAACTTCAAGGCGGTCAATGATTCCTACGGCCATAAAATCGGCGACAGCGTGATCGCCGCCTTTGCCGAAACCATGCTGGGAGAGCTGCGAAACGTGGATATAGGCGCGCGGTACGGCGGAGACGAGTTCTGTATACTTTTCCCCCATATTCCCGCCTTTGAAGCGGCCATATCAGCCAACCGAATCCGGAGAAAATTTCAAGCCATTAACTTCGTAACTGAGGAAAACACCCGCTTTACCGCTACGGCCACGTTTGGGGTGGCTGATCTGACCGTTTTAAACAACGATGAAAAAGCGATCCTTAAATCAGCGGACCAGGCGATGTACAAAGCCAAGGAGTTGGGGCGGAACTGCGTGGTAACCAACAGGGAAGGGAAGATCGTTCCCTTTAATGAGCCATGAACCGGATTGACGCCGTCTTCAAGCGATTGAGGGACTCAGGAAGAAAGGGCTTGATTCCCTTTATTACCGCCGGAGACCCGGATCTGGAAACCACGGAAAAAGCGGTCTTGGAGATCGCCGCCGGGGGAGCGGATATCATTGAGCTGGGGATTCCCTTTTCCGACCCGTTGGCGGACGGCCCCACCATCCAGAAATCGTCTCTGCGTTCCCTTACCTCGGGGCATACCTCTTTAGCCGGTGTCCTGGAGCTGGTTCGCTCGATAAGGAAACAGACCGGCGTGCCGATCTGTTTCATGAGCTATTACAACCCGATCTTTTCTATGGGCGAAGATAATTTCTTCGAGAGAGCCGGGCAGTGCGGAGTGGACGGGGTAATTATTCCCGATCTTCCTCCAGAGGAAGCGGAAGGGGTGATCAGACTGGGAGCCGGGCATGATGTCAAGACGGTTTTCCTGGCCGCTCCCACCAGCCCTCCGGAAAGGTTGAAGCTGATTTCGGAATGTTCCACCGGTTTTATCTATTTCGTTTCCCTCACCGGAATAACCGGGGTCAGGAACCGGTTGAGCGCTGACCTTGAACAGAACCTGGAAGCGGTGCGGGCCGTTTCGGACAAACCGGTGGCGGTCGGTTTCGGCATCTCCGGCCCGGAAACCGCCTTCCAGGCTTCCCAATGGGCGGACGGGGTGATCATCGGCAGCGCCCTGGTAAAGATCTTCGAGAAATATCAGTTGGATGGGGCAAGGTTGATCCGGGAAGCGGGAAGCTTCATTCAAGAAATAAGAAAAGCTCTTGACAATAGGTAACGGTGAATAACTTGCCTAACTCACTGCTCCCGATAATCTTTCTGATTTTTATGGGAATGATTTCCTGCTCCTCGTCCAATGTTTTGAGCGAACAGGACTATTATCTGGCGGGAAAAGAAGCGGTGAGAGATACTGATTACAAGGAAATCAGGAAAAATTTCAAAGATCTGGAAAGCCATTATCCTACCAGCAAGCACCTTTCGGAAGCCAGGTTCGCGATCGCCGAATCCTATCTGGACCAGGGCGAGCTGGATGACGCTATTCTGGAGTTTCAACGCTTTCTCAACTATCATCCCAATAATGAGAAGACGCCTGACGCCTTGCTGGGTCTGGGTAAAAGTTATTCGAATCAGGTGGATGATTACGAGCTTGATCAAACCTTCACCAGGAAAGCGATCAAGGTTTTCCGGAGACTGGCGAGGGAATACCCCGGCACTCCTCAAGCCGGAGAGGGGAAGGAAAAAGAAACCGGCTGCCGCCTTCTGCTGGCAGAGCACGAAAAAGCGATAGCCGACTTCTATCATCGGATCGGCGCTTATAATTCAGCGATCACCCGCTACCGGGAACTGATCATCAACTATCCGGAGACCGAGGTGATAGAGGATACGTACCTTAAGCTGGCGGATTCCTACCGGAGTCTGGGAAGCCGGGCCGAAGCGGCAGAGATTCTGAAGTTGGCCGGACAGAAAAAGCGATAATCCTGGAGGAAGTAATTGGAAAAAAGAACGCTCTTTCATAATGAACAGGAGGAGGCTTGTTTTATCAAGAGCCTCTCACTGGACAACGAGGGGAAAGAACAGGTCGTTGCTTGTATCAGATATCTGGCCCGGTTGGGAAAACCGGGTAATGAAGATTCCTTGAAGATAATTATCGAAGACCGGGAGGATACGGTAGAAGAGCTGACCCCCCTTCTGCAGACCGATTCCCCCGATCTTAAAGCCTCTCTCTTCTTCCTGGCTGGCGGCCTCATGGTCAGCGGGGGACATTACCGCGCCGCTTTCAACAAGCTGTGGTACGGCCTTACCCTTCCCGGCGTTTCCCGGGAACTGTCCGCTTTTATCATCTTCCGGCTGGCCGTCTTGAATTTCCGGCAGAACCGCTTTCAAGAGGCGGTGGATATCTATTTTAGGCTGCTGGATATCTGTTCCGGACTGGAAACCCTTTTTGATTTAAGGCCTCTTGTCCAGTATGAACAGGCCAACGTTTTCATAATAATGCAGGATCACCAATCGGCCGGCCGGTTGATCGAAGAGTTGGAGGCTGCTTCCCACCCCATAGCAGACACTGGTGCTTTACTGATTTTAAAAGGGGCTTTGAGCCGCTCCCTCAAGCAGTATGAAGAGGCGCTTGGTTTTTTTGAGCGGGCGGCCGGAATGACGAAGGACCCTCTGCTGCTGACCGATCTTTACTACCAGTCAGCCCATTGCCGCCTGGGCCTGGGGGATTGCCCGGCCGCTGACGAGTGTTTGAGCCGCGGCCGGCGTTTTCTGGCCGGCCTGGAAACGCAGAGCGCCCGGTATCAGGGAAGGTACGAAAACCTGGCCGGCCTGATCGAAATGAACCGCCCCCAGCCGGATTACCGGAAATCAGCCAGCCTTTTTTTCCGTTCGGCCGGGTTCTTCAAACCGGAAAACGACCAGAGAAACCTGGCCAGAGTAAAGAGAAACCTGGGAAGGGTTTATTTCAGGCAGAACCGGTATCACCGGGCAGTCAACTATCTTGACCAGGCCCTGGGGCATGACCGGGCGATCGATTTCCAGCCCGGTGCGGGCCGGACGCTCCTGCTCAAGGCGTCGGTCAGTGTAGAACTGGGACAGTACCGGCAGGTCCGGGAATACCTGAAAGAGATCCGCTCGCTTTCTCTTCCCCAGGATCACCAGCTGTATACTGATATCAGCCGGATAGAACAAACCATCAAGAAGGGACTGGCGGATACAGAGCCGGACACTTACTTCGCCGATAGACTGGATTCTTTGAGCAGGAGAGTGGGGCAGTTGGAAAAAGGCGGCGCTCCCGCTCAAAGGGAAGCCGGCAGAATCGACCGCCAGGAAGCCCTGGAGGCGATTTTCTCTTATATACAGCAACAGGATAAACCGGTTTCCCGCCGGAAAATTAAAGACGCTCTTCCCGGTTACTCCAGATCAGTAAACAAATGGCTGAACATCCTGATGGACGACTTCGGGGTGATCGAAGCAAGCGGAGCCAATCAGCAAAACCGTGCTTACCGGGTGGTTTCTTCCCTGACTTTGAAGAAATTAGCCAAAGCGGGAAAGATCGTTCAGGGGGAAACCGGCTATCGCCTGATATTGAAACCATGAGTCTGGAAAAGTGGAAAAAGAAAGACCATTTCAAGTCGGTCATAGAAAGAGTGGAGGGAATAAAGAGGAGCGGCCTGGCTGAACTGGACCAGGAACTTTTCTCCCGGAAATCGCAGACCGCCGACCAGGAACTTTCCCTCCAGAGCGAGCAAGTTTATGAGTATCTGATAAACGCCCGCTGGATTCTCATCCTGGTTTCTTTCCTGTTCGCCCTTATCAACACCTTTCTGCTGGTGGTCTATCATCTGGGGGTGATGACCGGCTTCCTGATCCTGTACCTGGTGATAATCGGCTGGGCTTATACCAATTTTAAGTACGCCCGGCGGAGCGATTTCTCAGCGGGAGGCAACCGGCGCATAATCATTCTCTGGGACATAGCCGCCGCCTTAATAATTATTCATTACAGCGGAGGGGTCTACAGCTTCGGGGCCTTCATGCTTCCGTTACTGGTGTTTGAACCGATATTGACCGGGCAGCCGCGGCTGGAGCGGTGGCTGATCTCCGGCGGCCTGGTCGTTCTTTACGCCGGCCTGGTACTGTCTGAGCATTTCGGGCTTCTCGCCCCGGTAATTCCTCCCTTTTTAAATTTATCCCATCAGCATTTCTTTACTTTCGAGATTATTATCATAGCGGGAATGGGAATCCTGGTTTCGGGAATTACCTTTGTCGGCGGTTATTTCGCAGAAGACCTCAACCGAACCAAGGATATTATCCAGGAACTGGTCGATATGGATTCTTTGACCGGCACCTATAACCGCGAGGTTTTCTTTGAAGAGCTGGAATATGAAATATCCAAGTGCTCCCCCAGCACCAGGGTGGTTTCCATCCTGCTGTTGAGCGTGGACAACCTGGAGGAGATCAATCACCATCAGGGCTACCGGGAAGGGGATAAGATACTGTTCCAGGTGGCGAAGACCATCAATCAGAATGTCCGCCGGAAAGAGCGGGAGGATATCAAGAGCAGGGATATAGTCTGCCGGATCAGAAGCAACACCTTCGGCGTCATCCTGCCCGAGCTGAGCCCGGCTTATGTGCAGACCAGTATGAGGCCGCTTCAGCATCAGGAACACACGCAAGGGGTCAATATCGTCGCCGGCCGCTTGAACAAACGGATTTCCGAGGCATTGGCCGAGCAGGGCGACATCACTTTCAGTATCGGCCTGGCCAATTGGCCGGCTCACGGTTCGGATTCCCCGGTTTTGATCAGGCAGGCGGAACTGGCTCTGGACCAGGCCAAGAAACAGCACAAGATAGTGACCGCGGAAAAGCCAACTTCGCAATCAGATTTTTCCTAGTGTTCCCGGTATGTTTATTTACCGACCGGTTTTACCCGGACGTGGGGGGAGGGGAAACCGCGGTTGACCGGTTGGCCGGGCAGTTGGCCGGCCAGGGCGGTAAACTGGTGCTGGCCGCTCCCGGCCCCGCCTCCTGGAAACCCGCTTATCCCTTTTTCCCCCTGGAAAAGCTCCCCTCCCACAATTTTCCCGGCAAAGAAGCGATCCTTTTACAAGGCCTCGACTGCCTTTACCGGCAATTTCCCTTTGCCATAATCCATGCGCATTTCGCCTATCCCTGCGGCTATCTGGCGGTCAGCTGGGCCAGGGAACGGGACATTCCCGTCTTGATTACCTGTCATGGAATCGATCTGGCCGGGGAGGAGGAATTCGGATTGTTGCGGGACCCTGAGATCGCTCCCAAATGCCGGTACGCTCTCGGCAATGCGCAAGGGGTAGTGGTCCTCAATCAGCGGATGCGGGAATCGGCGGTCAGGGCGGGGGTGTCCCCAGATCGGCTGCATTTGATTCCTAACGGGGTAAACGCTGGCGAATATGAAGAGATCCAACCTGCTCCCCTGAAAGAGCCGTACCTGCTTTCCCTCGGGCGGCTTTCCTGGGAAAAAGGGGTGGATTTATTGATAAAAGCTTTTATTCTGGCCGCTCGGGGCCAGCCTGATATGAAACTGGTAATCATCGGCTGGGGAAAAGAAGCCCCCAACCTGATAAATCAGGCTTTGACCTCGGGTATCTCAGACCGGATCTTATTCAAGAAGATCAAAACCGGCCGGGAAAAGGCCGCCTACCTTCAGCACTGCCGGCTCTTTGTTTCCCCTTCCCGATTTGAAGGGTCGCCGATCTCGGTCATGGAAGCGATGGCTTCTCGAAAAGCGGTGGTGGCTTTTGATATCCCGGGAACAAACGAACTGGTCAGGAACAATCAGACCGGACTGCTGGCTTCTCCCTTTGAGGCGGACAGTCTGGCCCAAAGAATCGGTCAACTCCTGGATCAGCCGGAAAAGCGGAAAGCGTTGGCGGAAAGGGGATACCGGCTCATAGAACGAAAACATGACTGGTCAACCATTGCCGCCCGGTACCGGGAATTGTACGAACAAATCTGCTTTCAATCGGAATCGATCGAATTAAGATAACTCTGTCTATACTTTTTGTATCTGGCTTGCAGCTTCCGGTCCAGCTTTTTGAAATAAATCCAGTCACCCTTGAATCTCGCCAATATTCTCAGATGCTTGTCCGTTATGGTGGTAATTCCTTCCAGGGAGAGGGCGTTACCGGTAAAATTGGCAAAGGCTTTCACTTGCCTGATGTCGCTGATCGAGGTAAGGCCGTTTAAGGCCAGATATTCTCCGGAAAACATTGTCAGAAACAAGGTCTCATCAGGATGCAGATAGGTTAATCCGTTCAGGGAGATCGATTTCCCCTTGAACCGGGAAAAAGCGACGGCCTGAGAGACACAGATATTTTTTAAACCGTTGAGCCCCAGCTCGTTTCCTTTAAACCGGGCCAGCATTCCGGCTGGCCCGGTGATTCTCAATGACCGGTGGCTTTCGGAATGTTTACTTTTCCCGGGGGTGCCGGAATTAACGGAACAGGGGCTTGCATGAAAGCGGCATTCGCCCAGCTCGGTCAATCCGTTTAATTGAAGGGATTTTCCCTGAAAGGCGCTTATCGCTTCCAACTGTTCGTCCTCTATGGTTGAAATACCGTTTAAAGAAAGAATGTTCCCCTTGAATTTACCTAAGGCCACGGCCTGGGCCACACTGAGATCCTTTAAACCGTCAAGGGAAAGCTGTGACCCTTTAAACCGGGATAAAGCTTTAATCTGAGCATCTTCAACCTTCCGGAGACCGTTCAGGGATATATGAACCCCGGTGAATCCTGCCAGGGTTTCGGCCTGGGAAGCGGTTATCCCGGTTACCCCGTCGAGGGCTAGCTCCTCAACCTGAAGGGCGGCCAATTTATCAGCTAGATCATTATTTAATGAAGTGATATACTTGAAATATGTCCAGTTGCCGTTTTTGTCGAGAAAGCCCTTGTCAGCTAACGGCCTGCTCCGGCCAACCCCGGGAAGGAACGGGAAGAACACGATAATTAAGCATACTGTTATCAGAGACTTTTGAAGATGCTTGATATTAGATAGTTTCATGATGTTATCCTATGGATAAATTATAGCATGCCGGCCGGTTTTTTGATACTTGATGATTTGACTAAAAGTTTCTTGACAAGAAGTTGTTTTCTTGTTAAATTTTCAGTTATTAGTTTTGTGATATAGGTGCTGTACAAATAAACAAGGCCGCCTCCGGCGGCACATTTGTCCGTTGGGAATTCCTATACAGCAAGGTCAGGGAAATATTTATGAATAAAAAAACGGCTTCTCTGTTTTTAATCGCCTCGGTTATCTGCTGGAATTTAGCCGTATCTGCGGGGTATGCGAAAGAATCAGATTATCGTGATACCGTAGATGGTGAATATGTAAACGCGGATAAGAAAGAGCAGACCTCAGGAGCGCTGTTCGATGACATAACCAATAAAGTCAGCGGGCATATCGGCCAGGTAAGGGTCGAGCTGGGCACAGGAAGACATAAGCATATCGATGTTGATTATCAGCGGGTCAGATTCCCTCACCGTGATCATCAACGCCGGTTGCTGACCCGCTTTTTCGGGAACAAGGAAAAGGCGTGCCGATGGTGCCACCACAAAAAGCGAAAGGGACGCGACCCCAGAGCCTGTCGCCGCTGCCATGCCGGCCGCCGGGTAAAAAGCAAGGGCGGGGCCGGATTTCAGAAATCTCAGGCTTTCCTCAAAAAACGCTTGCGGGTGGGAAAACCTCTGCGGATGAAGGACTGCTTCCATGCTTTATGTAAAGGCTGCCATTTCCATGAGCGCGAACTGGACGAGGAACTGGACGCTCAGGACAGGAGGGCGCCGATTTACTGCGAAGGCTGCCATGTCAGGAGGGAAGAAAAATAACGGATTAGAAACATGCGTAAACCAAGTGGCAATATTTATTGGGGCCCCCTTATCGGGGCCTTTTTTTTGTCTGCCGGTGTCTGTTTCGCCGGGTCTTTTTCCGGTTATTATCTTGAAGAGAAAGTTGATCTCTCCAAGAAGGTGGGGGTTGGGAAACAGCTTATCAGCAAAGAATTCAAGAGAAAGATGTTCTGGAGGGAAAAGCTGGTCAGGGTCGATTTTTCCTCCCGGAGCAGCTCTTGTATCATCGATTTAACCAAGAATAAAATTTACCGCCTGAACCACCTTAAAAAGAGCTATGAGTCGAGCGACCTGGAAACCGCCTTGTTACGGGAAAAAGCCCGGGACAACACAAAATTTCAAACGCAGAAACAAAGTACCGCCGTCAGGAGCCGGATAAGAAAAAATATTATCAGTAAGGCGGATAAAGCCAACCCGAAGATAAAGGGTTTGGTAAAGGGCTTTATGCGGGAGCAGATCGACCGGTTCTACCAGTCCAGGTTTACCGGCTCTTTCCCCCTGACCTTGAAGAGAGGTGACACGATAAAAACCTTTGCCGGTTATCAGGGAAAAGAGATCAGAATCTTTCAAGGCAAAAAGAAATTTTTTCGGGCGTTTGTAAGCGA
>JBHHXV010000030.1:0-14314 GCA_046757225.1 bacterium | reverse complement strand
GTGATCATCGACTGCGCCCCTACCGGCAGCACCATCCGAATGCTGGGCTTTCCCGACATCCTCCGCTGGCACATGGAGCATATCTTCAACTGGGAGCGGAAGATCGTTCCCAAGATAAAGCCGCTGATCGAAAGAATGACCGGAAACGCCTTTGTAGCGCCTGACGCCAAGGTCTACGATTCGATTGAAGAACTCTATGACAAGGTCAGTCAGCTCAAAGAGGTTTTACTGGACAACAAGGTCACCTCCATGCGCCTGGTCCTGAACCCGGAAAAGATGGTGATCGCCGAGTCCCAGCGGGCTTATACCTACCTGAATCTGTTCGGGTATTCCGTGGATGCGGTCATCGCCAACCGGGTCATCCCGGATTCGGTAACTGATCCCTATTTCGCCAATTGGAAAAGGATTCAAGGGAAGTATCTGAACCTGGCCCATAAATGTTTCACTCCCCTTGAGCTGCTCAAGGCGGAATTGAGGGATGATGAGATGGTGGGCCTGGAGCGCCTGAAGAAGCTGGGGGAACAGACCTTCGGAGATAAGGACCCCTGCGCGGTTCTGTATGAAGGCCGGTCGATCGAACTGGAAAAGGCGGATCGGCATTACTTTCTGTATGTAAAGCTCCCGTTTGTGGAAAGATCGGAAGTGGGGGTCTGGATCAAGGGGAACGAACTGATCCTGGAATGGGGTAATTTCAAGAGCCACACCTTGCTGCCCGGATATCTGCTGGACATGAACCTGGAGGGTGCCCGCTACCGGGACGGACGCATCAAAATCACTTTCGGCCCGGCCGGCCATTCCCTGTCTGATGATGATGCATAGGCCGGACCTGATACCTGTATACCAAGCCGCTTAACAAGAACCATGTTGCCTACTCGAATCGCCGTCTTTCTGCTATCTGTAATTTTTGTCTGTCCGGCCTCCGGTGCGGAAGACTACAAGCCCTCCAGCGTCTTTGACGTGATGGAGATAGAGGGAATCACCTTTACGGATAAAGAACTTAACCGGCAGCGGCTGGAGGAGAAGAACAAGGGGATCATGACCGCTTTGATATACGCTTCCAGGGTGGAGCACCCCGATTCCGTTCAGGCGATGTTGAACAAGGGAACCAGGCTGACCGTCAAAAACAAGGACCGCGATGCAAGCAAGCAAGATCTTGGCGGCCAGATTCCCTTGATATATTCCGCCAGAAGAGGCCACCTGGAAACCGTTAAGGCTCTGCTGAAGGTAAAGGGCGTGGATATAAACAGGAAAGATCAGGACGGGGATTCCGCGCTTATGCTGGCGGCGGCCAACGGCCGCAGGGAGATTATGCTGTTACTGCTGGGTAGAGGATCAGAGGTAAATGATACGGACCGGGAAGGTTATAGCGCTTTAATTCTGGCGGCGGCCAATGCGCACGGCGGTCTGGTAAAAATATTGCTGCAGAGAGGAGCGGAAATAGATAAAAAAGACAAGAAGGGTAACACTGCTTTGATGTACGCGGCAGCGAACGGTTACGACAATATTGTCCGTATCTTACTGAAAAACGGTGCCAGGGTGAACCTGGCCAACGAAACCGGCGGGACCGCTCTGATATATGCGGTGGCTAATGGATACTACAATGTTGCCCAGGCCTTGTTACAGTATAAAGCGGAGGCGAACCTCAAAAACAAGACGGGGATTACCGCCCTGATGCTGGCCACGGCCCGGGGAAATGACGCTCTGGTGCGGTTGCTGTTGGATAACGGCGCTGACATAAACGCCGAAAACAACTCATCGGCCACCGCTTTAATGGAAGCGTCAGCCCGGGGATTGATGAAAACCGTAACATTATTGCTGGACAACGGTGCTGACCAGACAATCAGGGACAAGGACGGTTGGACCGCTTTGACCTGCGCCGCTGTAGGAGGTGATGTGAAAATAGTGCGGAGGCTGCTGGGTACCGGTTTCTTTTCCTTGAAAAAGGGGGCTGACCCTGATGTCAAAGACAACCGGGGCTGGACTCCCCTGATGCATTCGGCCCGGCTCGGTCATACCGGGGCAGTGGAGGAGCTGTTGAACCACAACGCTTCGGTAAACGAGAGAACCAGGGAGGGAAACGACACCGCCCTGATATTCTCTTCCTCAAGGGGGCACAGCGATATAGTGAAATTGCTGTTGGATCACAAGGCGGACATAAATGCGAAGAATAAGGACGGGGTCACCGCCTTGATGGCCGCCTCGTTTCTAGGTCATACGGATACGGTGACGAGGTTGCTGAAGAAAAAACCGGAGGTAAACAGCAAGAACAGGGACGGGTTTACCGCCATGATGCTGGCCGGCAATGAAGGGCATTCCGATATCGTCTTTCTGCTGAAACAGGCCGGAGCCAGGTATGAAAAACCTCCTAAAAAGCCATCTCATTGACGCTGAATACAGCCATCAACATCGCTACCACAATAAAACCGATGATCAAAGCCATGAACACAATCATAAGCGGCTCCATAATCGACAGCAGACGCTTGATGCTGACGCTCAACTCCGACTCATAAATGGTTGCGATCTTTTCCAGCATACTGTCCAGCTGTCCGGTTTCTTCTCCGATGGCGATCATATGAAGCGCCATGGGGGGGAAAACATTCGCCTCTTTCAAGGCAGCGGACATCCCCTCGCCGGTCTTGACCCCGTTATAGACATTTATCATGGTGTCGCTGATCACTCTATTTCCGATCAGCTCTTTTACGATCGCCAGCCCTTGAAGGATAGGGATGCCGCTGTTTAAAAGCGTGCCCAGTGTTCTGCTGAACCGGGCGACTTCCTGCTTGAGGATTATGTTGCCGAACAAGGGCATTTTCAACTTGAACCGGTCCCAGCTCAACCGCCCTTCGCCGGTCTTGACATAATAATGAAACCCGACCCCAAAAGCGGCCACCGTCAGCAGAATCATCCACCAGGCGTTTATTAAAGAGTCGCTTAAACCAAGCAGTATCTTGGTGGGAAGGGGCAGGGCGTCTCCCATGTCCTGGAACATAACCGAAAAGCGGGGAACCACAAAAGTCATAAGAACCGCTATCGCTCCTCCGGCCACCAGGGTCAGAATTACCGGGTAGACCATGGCTGAAGAGACCTCGTTCTTTATCCGGTGATATTCCTCCATAAAACCGGCCAGCCTGGAGATCACCAGCTCCAGCACCCCGCCGCTTTCCCCGGCCTTGATCATATTTACGTAAAGCCGGGAAAATATCTTGGGATGCCGGGCCAGGGCTTCGGCAAAAGAGCTGCCCCCCTGAACGTTCTGCTGAATGTTATGGATAATTCTCCGGAACTTTTTTTTTTCGGTCAGTTCTCCCATGATTGTGAGACTGCGGTCCAACTGCAGGTTGGCGTTGCAGAGAGAGGACAACTGCTGGGTGAATCTGAGCACGTCCGCCTGAGTTATCCGGCTGAAATCCAGGGATATCTCGCCCAGCGATTCGCTTTTTTCCCTGGCTTCCTTTACCGAAACCGGCATAAACCCTGATTTCTGGAGATGCTCGATTATCTGCCGCCGGTCAGCGGCCTCCATCTTTCCTTCGACGGTTTTTCCTTTTAAGTCTTTCGCTTTGTATTCAAAGAACATTATTATACTGGTTTAAACTTTCTGAAATAATCTCTCTTATTTTCAGGTTAAGGTTTTTCTGCTCGGGCCGGGAGAGAGCCCGGTAATTGATCGGAGGGTGTATTTTCATGGTCACGGTTCCGGGATATATTTTCCAGCTTCCTTTCCGCATAAGTGAATAACTGCCGTTGATACTGACCGGGACTATAGGCGCTTTGGTCATGCTGGCCAGCAGCAGATTTCCCCGTTTGAATTCGCCCAGCTTTCCGTCTTTTGAGCGGGTGCCTTCAGGAAAAACGATCAGGGAACACCCCTCTTTAATGCGGAGCGCCGCTTTTTTAAGGGACTTCATCGCCTGCCTGGAATCTTCCCGGTTTATATCGATATAGTGAGCGGCCTTCATTGCCTGCCCGAAACAGGGTATTTTAAAAAGCTCCTTTTTGGCGATCCAACTGAAGAAAATCGGCAGGTTGGCGAGCAGGATATTGATATCAAACGCTCCCTGATGATTGGAAACCAGAATACAGGGCTCTTGGGGAAGGTTTTCCTTTCCCTCCAGTTTTACCTTGACTCCCGTTAAAATTATCATAGTTTTTCCCCAGAGCCTGGAAATGAAATGAGAAGTGCGCCCGCTTTTGTCAAACAGCCCGGTAATGACGACCGCAATGCTGAAAATAACGGTCAGCAGCAATCCTGATGACCAGATTAACGCGCTCTTAAACAATAGTCGGCTTCTCTCTCTTACGACACCATCAGCATGCTGATGGTGTCGAGGCACTGGCTTTTACTGAATCCCCCCTTGGTAAAATAGGCGTTGGCCCCCACCTCTATCCCTCTTCTTTTATCGCTTTCATTATCCAGAGAAGTAACGATAACTACCGGAATGGTCTTGTACTTTTTGCTTTTTTTAATTTTCCGGGTAAGTTCAAGTCCGTTCATCTCAGGCATCTCCACGTCAGTGACCACCAGATGGTACTTTTTCTCCTGTATCTTTTCCCAGGCCTCCAATCCGTTCACCGCTGTCTCCACCCGATATCCGGCTCCCTCCAGTGACATCTTCTGAAGCTGCCGGATAGAGAGATCATCCACCACTAAGATTAATTTCTTTTCCTTGGTGCCTTCATCAACCTCCCTGGCTTTTTTATAAGTAATCGAACCGGTAGAGGTCAGTTCCTGAGCGGAAGCCATCAGCTCTTCAAAGTCAATTATGAATACCAGTTCGCCGTCCCCCAGGATGGTGGCCCCGGAGATATTGGGAACCTTTCTGAGGTGTTCGCCCAGGCCTTTCATGACGATTTCCTGTTCCCGAAGGCTTTCGTCCACCCAGAACGCCATCCGGTTGCTCCCCGTCCCTAAAATGATGATCGACATCTTTTGAGGATTGAGCTTTACCTCGTCCTCCCAACCGAAAATAGCCTTCATCTTGACCAGGGGGAGAATATGATCGCCCACCTGAATCGCGTCCTTACGCTCGATCTGGTTAATTCTGTCCTGGCTGATCTCCATGGTATGGTTCACCGAAGCGCAGGGAATGGCGAACAACTGATTGTTCAACCTGACCAGCATGGTTCCGGTAGATGACATGGTGATCGGAAGCTTTATGGAAAACTTGGTGCCCTGATTCTTTTTGGTGGAAATAGAAATGATTCCTTGGATCTCTTCGATTCCTTTTCTTACGATATCCATTCCCACCCCGCGTCCGGAAATCTCGGTAATGATCTCCCTGGTGGAAAAACCCGGATGAAAGATCAGGTCGAAAACCTCCTGCTCCGCCATTGTTTTCGCTTCCGCTTTATTGATAATCTCTTTTTTCAGGGCCCTTTCAACAATAAAATCAGGGTCCATTCCCCGGCCGTCATCCTCCACTTCAATAATCACCTGCGACCCGTAATGATATGTGGACATGACAATGGTTCCTTTTATATCCTTATTTGCTTCCCGGCGTTCTTCAGGGGATTCGATGCCGTGATCGACCGCGTTGCGCAGCAGGTGCATAATCGGTTCCTGCAGATTTTCAATCATATGCTTGTCTATTTCCGTTTCCGAACCGCAGTGCCTGAAGGTTATCTCCTTGCCGAATTCCAGGGCCAGATCCCGCATGGAGCGCATAAACATATCAAACAGGTTGCCGGCCGGTACCATCCGCATCCGCATCACCTTATCCTTGAATTCGTCGGTCAGCGCCCGGATCCTGTTGAAATTCTTGGTAAACTGATGACTTAACTGGTCGGTCAGTTTACGCAGGGAGACGATATCTTCGGACAAGGAATCTATCCGGCTGCTTTCCTGCTCCCTCAGGTTTTCCTCAACAGAAGTCAGCATGGGAACCACACTCTTTCTATGAACGGATAGTTTCCTCTCCAGCTGCTCCAGCTTATGCGTAAAAGAATCGATATCCCGCTGATTGCTTTTCATGTTCAACCGGGAGATTATCATTTCTCCGGAGAGGTTGATAAAATCATCGATTTTCTTGGTGTCGATTCGTATCGACTCGTATAATGACTTTGTTTTGGAAAAACTGGAGGGCTTTCGGACAGGCGAGGGTCTCGTCAAAGGTTTGGTTGCTGCTTTGCCTTTATTAATCTTCGCTGCGAGTATGGACTTACTCTTCTTCCTGGCTTTTTTATCTGACGGCGGCTTGGCTGTTTTTCCTTTTTTTTTATTGGCTTTATCAGGAGATTTCCGGCCGGATAAATCCTGAAGGCTGTTATTAAAGAAAGAGATTTCGTCATCATCTTCGGGATTATCCGCCGGTTTTTCCCAGTCCTGCACCTCAAACTTGAAAACCTCTTCCCGGGAGTCCGGTTTTTCCAGTGGAGGAGCGGTTGCCTTTTTATCGGGTCGTACGGCCGGCTGGTCGGGTTCCTCTCCGAAATTGTGCAGGAAAGCCTCTGTGTCAAAATCCGAAGAATCCCCACCGTTAATGGCGGCGGTAAGCATATGCTCGATTGTGTCTACCGCTTTGAACATCGAATTAATGATCACCGGGGAGAAGGTCTTCTGACCGGAAATGACGTCGCGCATCAAATCCTCGCAGCGGTGGCAGATAGACTCGATATTCTGGAAATCCATAACCTTGGCCAAACCTTTGATGTTATGGAATCCCCGCATTACCTCCTGTTGAATCTGGGTGTCGGTGGGGTCCTTTTCCAGTATGATCAGTCCGTTGTTGAGCTTTTGTATATGCTCAACGCTGTCCGTCTTTATCGCTTCCAGAATTTGGGGGTCGTCGATCATTGTGGGCGGGATGATAAATAATTTGTCAACAGGTTCCCAGGGTTAAATTTTGTATTTAGCGATGAAATTATCCAGTTCCCTGGCGGCTTTGGACAAATCAGAGACAAATGAGGTGGCTTCCTTGATTTTTTTATCAAAGATCTGATTCGCTTCGGCGATCTCCTTCATTCCTACCAACACCTGCTCGTTGGCTACTCTCTGCTGCTGGGTGGCGATTCCTATCTGTTTGGTGGAGTTGTTGGTCTTTTGGGCCATAGCCACGATTTCCACCAGGGCCTCTTTGTTTTGTTTGGTGGAGTTCAGCCCCAGTTCCACCTGTTTGGTGCCCAGTTCATTAGCCATGATGGAGGAAGTAACCGAATCGTGGATATCCTCGATGATGTTCTTTATTCTGCCGGTCGATTTCACCACATTCTCGGCCAGATCCCTTATTTCTGTGGAAACCACTTCAAACCCCTTTCCGTATTCGCCCGCCTTGGCCGCTTCTATGGCGGCGTTTAAGGAAAGAAACTTGGTCTGCTTGGCGATCTCGTTGATAATAATCAAGACCTCCCCGATCTTTTGCGATTTCTTTCCCAGTTCCGAGATCTTGTTGGTGGATTCCAGGCTGTCGTTCCGGATCTTTTCCATGCCGCGCAGGGTATTATCCGCTAATGTTTGTCCTTCTTCGGAGATTTTGAGGGTTTCTTCTGAAATCTTTAAGACGTTTTTGGTGTTGTCGGCCACCCGGTTGGCGGAACTGGACAACTCTTCAATGGTACTGGTGATTTCCGTGATGGCGGATGAATGTTCCATATAATTATGGGTTTGTTCCGAGAATGAACCGGAAAGTTTTTCGGTCAGTTTTTTTACATCATGGGTTATTTTGCTCATTCTGTTTATCAGGGAGCTGTTATTCCTGATCAACTGGCTCATGGTATGGGGCAATTCCCCTAAATAGTTTACTGAGTGCGAGTCTAAATCTATGGTGCTGGTGAAATTGTTGGCCAGCGCCAGCCTTCCCGCGTCCGTCACATCATTAATCGCGATTTTAAGCTGTTTGTCGATCAGATGACTGGGAAATAAAGCCACAATGAAGGCTATAATGGAGACAACCACCGCCAGCAGGAGGGAAGCGGCGGCTTTTTTCTCTTTGGTCGTCAGGTAGGTTTCCAGGTTGTAATGAGAATATTGGGACAGCTTGAAGAAATGATTCCCGATTGATTCGAGCACCGGGAAAAGGGCCTTGAATTCATTTTGCATCTCATCCGAACCGATACTGAGCCCGGACGAATATAAAGCGTTCAGTTTATTTTCTAATAAAAGCAATTTATCTACGCAGGGCTTGGTTTCCTGAATTTCTCTCTTGCTGGTCCGGTAGCGGGTAAGCTCATTAATCGCGTCTTTCATATTCATGACCGCCGAAGGCGCCAGGTTCTCGAAATCCTCTTTCCCGGCCGCTAATTCCCGGAACACGTCATTGAAGGCATTAAAAGCCCGGTTCATTTTTAAGAGTGTCTTTGTCTTCTGCTCTCTCAGCTTTATCGCTTTAATGTCATTGGAAAAGGAAAATATCTGGAAAAGAGTGAAAAAAGAAAAGGCAATAATAACGGAGCCTACAATTATTAACCCTATGTAGCGGTTGTTAAAGGGTGAAATCTTCATAGGTTTTATCATTTGTGCTATAGATTTAACAGTTTAAGCAGAAGAGTCTGTTTGATAAAAGGCGATCAAGGTCCGGAGCTCACCGGCGGTCAACAATTCATCAAGATTGATCAACAGAATCAAATCCTCTTTTTTTACCAGCAGCCCCCAGAGAAATTTTCGACTCATCTTGCTTTTTATGGTCAAGGGAAGATCATGCAGTTGATCTGCCGCGGCAGGAACTATGTTTTGTATCCAACCGCCCGAAAGGCCGAACTGTACCCCCTCAGGTTCAATTTCCGATACGATGATCGGGGATTCCATATCCTCTATCATTTCCTCGTTAGTTAATTTGGCCAGGCTTATTACCGGCAGCTTTTTGCCTTTATATTCCACTGCGAACGAACTGAAACCCGGCAGGTTTTCCGGGTAGGTATACACCGGATTCGGCAATACTTCCAGAATCTGATTTTCATCGATTCCGAATTTGTAGGTAGGGGAGATGGAAATTAAGATATTCATTGCATTGAAGTTGCCTCCAGGATCGCTTTGGTTTCGATGATCGTCAGAAAGCGTTCCCCCATTTTATTCTCCCCGACTATGTACTGAGCCTTCTCGCTTTCAATGGTGCTGATAGGGGCGTCCAGCTTATAGAAATCTATGGAGTAGACATCCTCTACAAAATCCGCCATGAAACCGGTCTGGAGCAAACCGCACTTAACGATAACGATACATTTTTCCGAGGCCTCTTTTTCAAACCCCTCTCCGATTCCGAAAAAAACCTTCAAATCAATTATGGAGACCACATTTCCCCGCAGGTTGGTTACCCCTTTGATATAGTCAGGGACACATGGAATTCGGTATATCTTTATTATGTCAACGATTTCAAATACATCCTTCAGTAATACGCCATACCATTCATTGCCCAGGCGGAAAATAATAACCTTTCTCAGGTCGGTTTCCTCCGTATTGTCTTTAACGTCGATTTGAGTGTTCTTGGAAATCAATTCCTGGTAACGCTTGATGCTGGGGCGTTCTTTATCAGGGGTATCAGTCATCTTTTCCATTATCCGGCTACAAAGTATATTTGGACAGGTTGATTTTCAGCTTGTCGGTAATTTCGTTAAGATCGTTGGCGGTTGTGCTGATCTCTCTGACTATGTCCACTATCGAGTGATTGGTTTGAGAGATGTCCTGCAAATTGCCCAACACATGATTGCTGACGTTCAAATTGTTTTTGATCTTTTCTTCGATTTCCGTAATGGAATCCAGTGATTCCTTAGCCTGCATCACAATCTGTTCCCAGGTTTTCAGGTTATTGTATGCGTTGCTTATCTCTATTTCCACATGTTTCGACTCCATCCCCGCGGCTTTAATGGAGCTGTTTACCGAATTTTGAATTTCGTTCATAATGCTTTTGGTTCTTTCGGTGGAATCCACCACATTTTCCGCCAGCTCCCGAATTTCGGTGGCCACCACATCGAATCCCTTGCCCAGATCCCCCGCTTTGGTGGCTTCAATGGCCGCATTCAAAGAAAGGTATTTGGTCTGACCGGCAATGTCACTGATAATGATGTTTATTTCTTCAATCGCTTCCGACTGCTTTCTCAGGTTGCTTACCTGTTTGGTGGTGGCCTGCGAATGTTTGCGGATCTCCTCCATCCCCTGGATAGATTCCCTGGCGGACTTTATGCCGGCCTTGGCCAGGGAAAGGGATTCATGAGACTTGGAAAGAGCGGATTCCGTATTGTTGGATGTCTGTTCCGCTGAACGGGAAAGATCTTTCATTATGGAGTAAATCCGTTTTACGGCCAGGCTCTGATGATCCATATATTCTATGAATTTTCCGCTATCCAGATCGGATACGGACAAGAAGGAATTTGATATTCGGGAAAGTTCATCAGTAGCCCGCAGAAATTTGCCTATCATTTTCCGCATATTCTCCGCCATATTATTGATATTTTTTATCAGTTGAACGGTTTCGTAATGACTGGCTATGGACGCTTTGGCCGGAATCTTCAAGTCGCCCCCGGTGATTTTTTTGGCCAAGGCGGCCGCATTGTCTATGGGAGCCAGAATTCCGCTTCCCAAAATATAGCTGATAGCCCCCAGTATCAGGGTAATTCCCAGAATGAATAATTCAAAATAAAGGAATCTGTCGGCTGCCTTTTCCAGATCCTTCTGGTAGAGAAAAATCACCTGGTTTATGTTCCCCAGCAGGGTTTGTTCAATGGAAAAAATACGGTTGATTTCCGCCATTAGTTCGGCAAAGTCATGGTCGGAGTTGGATAATAATGTTCCTTTCTGCTCCAGGTTACTCCAAAGCATTTGAATGCTTTTGAGGTTGGTCAGGATTTCCCGGTTGTCAGTTGCTCTTACTTCTATGTATTTGCTCCCTTGGAAATCCTCGGGAACCTTTCCCCCTTCCATTATTTTATTTATGGTAATCCGGAACAGCTTGGCTGTCTGTTCAAAATTCCGGCGCATGGGAACGTTTTCCGAAACCGCCTGCTCAATGAAGGCTTTAAGCAGTTCCTTGACATATTTCTGGGTCAGCATCCGCTGTCGGCCAGCCAGGTTGATCAGGACTCCGGTCTGTTTCTGGAGATTGTTATAGGAAAGTGAGTAACCGATAATTATCAGAATTATAAGGTTAAAGACAATCCCCATCTTGTTCATTTGCCTTCTTATTGTTTTGGATTGAAACATTACCTTTTTCTTTCCTTTTTACCGTGAAAGACCTTGTGTGGAGCTGGCTTTCCATGGGGGTTACAACCTTTTTCATCACTTGGGGGTAAAGAGAAAGGCCCTTCATGAAAAGTTTCGGTCCCAAGCGGTTGTAAAGCTGTAATCAGAATAATTGTACCGCTTGAAGCGTGATTATTCAAACGTTTTGTTGTCGTTAATCGAGTTTGCTTATTTATTGCCTCCCCCGGCGAAGCTTTCTATAAAATACCGGTAGCCGAATTTGAGATACCTGGGATTGGCAGCCCCTTCCACCATCGCCGCGAAATCATCTAAACCGGTAAGGCGGGTGATTCCTTCTCTGCGCAGCAGGAAAGGGTCGATTCCCGGGGGGTTGCCCCAGAAACCGCCGGCGATTATACCCGCGTAATATCCCACCTTTTCCGCCCGTTTTCTGATGACTGGATTCTGCTGGCCGTAAGGATAAGCCAGAGAAACCCGCTTGATTCCCAGCTTGCTTCTGAGAGCTTTGAAGGGATAGTCGATTTCCCATTCAAGAGTTGCTTTGTCAATGACCTCCCTGAGGTTTACATGGCTGGCTGTATGGGCTCCGATTTCATGCCCCAGCTCCCGCAGCCGGTCGAGCCCTTCCCAGTCTAAAATAGCCAGTGATTGCCCATGAGCGTCATTTTCCCAGGTGTTGGTTTGTCCGACCAGAGCGGTGGGCACGAAAAAGGTGGCCTTGAAGGCGAATTCCGCCAGAATGGGAGCGGCTGTCTCCAGATTGTCCGTATAAGCGTCGTCAAAGGTTATTACCGCCGTTTTACCGTCCCCTTCGGCCAGGGCCCGCTCAAGAGGAAGCACTTTGAAGGAATTGTCCGCCAGGTAGCGCATCATCCGGTAAAAGGTTTCAGGCGGGGTGGAAAACTGGTAGGAAGAATTATCGGCGATCGAATGGAACATCAATATCCGGAAACTCTTTTTTCTGAGGTCGTTCCAAATATCCAGGATCATGGCCAATAAAGTCTCTTGTTATTAATCCAGAATTTTGGTAACATTATGCTGTCGTTAATATTTTACACGGTGAACGAAATGTTTAAAAACTGGCAAACAATCCTGATGATGCTTTCAGTATTGGTTTTCGCCTTGATTCTGACCGGCTGTATTCCCTGTTTTGATATTCCCTGTATACCGGGAATATAAGCTTACCCCCCGATACCCCACATCTCTCTCTTGAATTCGTGTACCTGGGGTTTCTGAACTTTCTTCTTTAGAACATATTCTTTTATGAGCGCCGGTAAATCGCCGCTGTCGCTTCTGAGCGCTTCTTTTACGTTCAACTCGTCTTCGGAATACAGACAAGCCCTTAAAAAACCGTTGGCAGTCAGTCTCATCCGGTTGCAGCTTCCACAGAACGGCTGACTGATCGGGCTGATAAACCCTGCTTTACCTCTTCTGCCGGCAATCTCATATCTCCTGGCGCAGCCGCTTTCCCGCCCACTTAAAAGCGGTAAAAGCCGATAGTGGGCTTTTACCTTCTCAAAAATCTTTTGAGAGGCGATAAAACGATTCAATGCCCGGTCGGACTTAATTATCGGCATATACTCGATAAACCGCACCTCCAGAGATAGCTCATCAGCCATTTCCAGGAAATCCCCGAGCTCATCGTCATTCACCCCCTTCATCACCACCACGTTTATTTTTATAGGGGTAAGTCCCGCCTTAATGGCTGCTTCAATCCCCTGTCTGACTTTGTGCAGGCTCCCTCCCCCGGTCAATTTAAAGAACCGCTCCTCCTTTAAACTGTCCAGACTGATATTAACCCTGCCTAAACCGTTTTTTTTGAGCGATCCGGCGAAATCCGCCAACATGGTTGCATTCGTGGTTAAAGAAAGATCGGTTATCTCTTTGATGGCGGCGATATCGGCTATCAATTTCAGAATATTCCGCCGGATTAACGGTTCCCCTCCCGTGATCCTCACCTTGGTGGTCCCCAGGGAAACCATTACCTGCAAAATCCTGATTATTTCCTCGTATGACAGAATTTCGTGCGGGTCGGCCAATTGTATGCCGGACTGCGGCATGCAGTAATTACACCGCAGATTGCAGCGGTCGGTCACCGAGATTCTCAGATACGAAAAATCCCGGCCGAAACCGTCTTTAAGCAAATCAGTGGGCATGCTTGTCCCTTGCCTGGAAAATCGGTTTGCCGCTGACAATCGTGTATTTAACGCCGCCGGTAAGCTCCCGGCCGTTAAAGGGGGTGTTTCCCGCTTTGGAGTAAAACCGGCTGCTGTCCACCCTGGTTTTCCCCCGGGGATCGATAATGGTGATATCCGCGGCCGCTCCCGGTTGCAGGGTTCCCCGGTCCAGGCCCAGTATCCGGGCCGGATTTATGGTGAGTTTGGCGATCGCTTCCGGCCAGCTGAGCAGCCCCGGGTTGATGAGTTCGGTAACCGTCAGCCCCAGAGCGGTCTCCAACCCCACTATGCCAAAAGGGGCACAGGAGTATTCCAGCTCCTTTTCCGCCAGGGTATGGGGAGCGTGATCAGTGGCGATTACGTCAATGGTTCCGTCCGCCAGACCCCGCTTCACCGCTTTTACATCCCGCCCGCTTCGTAAGGGGGGATTTACCTTGGTATTGGTGTTGAAATCCGATACCGAGCTGTCAGTAAGGGTAAAGTGATGGGGGGTGGCTTCCGCCGTTACCCGCACCCCTCGTTTTTTCGCTTCCCGGATAAGCTCCACAGACCGGGCTGTGCTCACATGAGCGAAATGAAGCAGCCCCCCGGTCAGCTCCGCCAGAATCAAATCCCGGGCTACAATAACTTCCTCGGCGGCCGCCGGAATGGAGGGCATCCCCAACCTGGTGGAAACCGAGCCCTCGTGCATCAGCCCGTCTCCCGCCAGATCAAGATCCTCGCAATGAGAAATAACCGGCAGATCGAACATGGAAGCGTATTCCAGCGCCCGCCTTATCAGCTCGGCGTTCATAACCGGATACCCGTCATCGGAAAGAGCCACTACCCCGGCTTCCTTCAACTCGCCGATATTGGTCAGGTTTTTCCCCTGCTGCTTGTTGGAAACCGCTCCGATCGGATAAACATTGCAGACTGCCGTCCTTTCGGCAATAGAAAGAATGAATTCGGTAACCGCCTGATTATCGTTTACCGGGTCGGTGTTGGGCATCGGGCAGATGGAGGTGAACCCGCC